>NZ_JVIP01000003.1:0-2978 GCF_001076435.1 Corynebacterium sp. 401_CJEI | reverse complement strand
TATCCATGATGCAATGACCGCCTGACCCTACCGCCCGAAAAATGTCCTGAAAGCGTCATAAACTCGCACAGTTTCACATTTGCAGTCCCCTATTCAGTCGCGTTTTACATAACGTGATCTGTTGGAATGCCGTGAATCAGACCCATTTTTGTCTATTAACCGCGGATGGAGAGGTTGGGGCGGAGAGGCGATTATTTATGCAGCCGCAATTAGCACACAATTATGTGGCTTATTAAATGATGTCCGGGGATTCTTTTGTAAATAGTCTTGAGACATCATTTTTGCTCTTAGAGATTTATTGGCTTGCATTTTCATTAGGTGGGGGTGGGGTGTCATTTGTGCCGTAACTCACAATTATGAAAATCGTGACATGGGAGACATTCTAACCCAAATTAATGGGCGGGGATTCATTGAAAAAACTTCATATGCGCAGGTTGATCGTGATTTTATGGGTTGAATGGCTAGGTGTCGTGGCGAAAGGTGGAACTTCGGCATGTGTGTGGTGTCCAAATGTCCACCCCAGAAAAAATATGCAAACAACAATTATTGACATTGAAATAAAAGACAATAGGGGTGGCAATTAAATGGCTCAACAAACATAAAATGTATTTGTTATATTCGGGGGCGGCCAACGCTATAAATGAGAATTAGAAGGCGATGTCAACTGGGCTACCTGTGATGGGGGCTGGAGACGCTTATGCGTGGTCATTGATTGTTCATTGAAGGCTGGAAAGGTAGCGAAAGGTGTATAACGCACTGAAATCGAAGGAAGGGGGAGGGCTCATGTTCGGTCGTTTTACAAACGAGAAGCGCTGGTTGGCGCTTTTTAGCTTCATGGCTGTGCTCGCTCTTTTCTTCGCTAAATCTCCAATAATTGCGCATGCGCAGGATGCAGAAGACACTGGCGAAACCCTGACAATCCAGAAGATTTTGAGTGTTCCTGGAACCGTTAAGGGTGTTGAAGCCAATGGAAATGTCCGTGATTTTGAGCCACTCATTGCGGCATTTGACGAGGCGGCAACTCCATTTGGTAGCCACAAAATGGGTTACTGCATTGAGGCCAGCGTCGCCGGTGATCTTTATGACACCGGTCGTGTGCAGAACTTCAGTCAGTTCTCGCGCAGTACAGATACCAATAACAAGCTGCGGAACGACTTTGACCGATACCGGAAGCTCAACTGGATTGCGCACCACGGTTCTCCAGCTGTTGGTTTGGATGAACTGGGGAAGGCAGCTGGAGTTAAAGGACGTCTGAAAGTGCTGGACGCCAATAACGCAACTCAATTCGCTCTGTGGCACTTCTCCGATGGCATTGACTTCTCCCAGGGCATTCACAACCCATCGACGAAGGCTGTCTACGACTACCTCACTGGTCCGGCTAACGTCGGTCAGGGCACTGTCGATGGCACGAACCGCACTGGCTACATTTTCAACAATGGTAAGAAACAAGACATCATTGTGATTGACAATGTCACTCCGTCTTCCGGTGAAGTTCCGGCAGAGCCGACGAAGCCGTCCGAGCCAGAAAAGCCAACCGAACCGGAGCAGCCAACCGAACCGGAAAAGCCGACTACTCCGACCACGCCTGCGGAGACCACGACCCCGTCCGAGTCGACCAAGCCGTCCGAGCCGGAGAAGCCGACCACGCGTAAGCCGTCGATCTCCACTCAGGCTCGCCTGAACGGCAACAAGATTGTTGCGGGCGCTGTGGTTAAGGACATCGTGAAGTTCACCGACCTGGTTCCGGGTAAGAACTACCGCCTGGACGCCACCCTGGTGGACAAGACCAATGCTGATCGCATCTTGGGGACCGGCAGCGTGGAATTCACTCCGGAGACCTCTTCGGGTGAGCAGGCTGTCATGATTACCGTCTCCGATGATGTAGATGAGCCGGTTACCGCTGCTGTTGCATTTGAAAAGCTGACCTCGACAGAGGTCACCGCCGATGGCCAGGACAACACCGATGGTCAGCGGGTAGAAATCGCTACCCACGAGGACATCAACGACGCAGCTCAGACCGTTCACGGCGAAAAGCCGGAGCAGCCGTCGACCTCCGAAGAGACCCCGACGAGCGAAGAGACAACCGAGGAGACGACCGAGGAGACAACGGAGCCGTCGTCCAGCGAGACCACTACTTCTGAGACCAGTGAGTCTGAGACTCCGACGACGTCGGAAAGCGAAGAGCAGCCGAGCTCATCGACGACTACTCCTAACACCTCCGAGTCCACGAAGCCGGCCGCTCCGACGGAACCGACCGAGCCGACTGACAGCACTGAGTCGCAGACCACGGAACCGACGGAGCCGACTGAGACTACCGAACCGTCTAAGCCGAGCGAACCCGCTGATACGCCGCTGGAGCCGGAGCTGCGCACGGTAGCCGAGCTTCAGGGCAACCGCATTGAGGCTAATGCCAAGGTTGTCGACACCGTGCATTTCGAGGGCCTGGTGCCTGGTAAGAACTACACCCTCTCCGGTGAACTGGTTAATAAGGCTGATGGCTCTGTGATTGGTCATGGCGAGGCGACGTTCAAGCCGACGTCGGCAAGCGGTACTGTGACTGTCACTCTTGAGGTGTCTGACTCTGTTAAGACTCCTGTTGCTGAGGCTGTAGTGTTCGAGCACCTGACCTCTGATGAGGTTGACTCGACTGGTAAGGAAAGCGCTGGTCAGGTCAATGAGATCGCTGACCACGCAGATATCAACGACGCTAGCCAGACCGTGACCGGCGAGGTTCCGGAGAAGCCGGAAGACACTCCGACTGAGGAAAGCGAAACTCCGTCCGAGGAGACGACCGCACCGGAGACCAGCTCGACTGAGCCGACCACGTCCACGGTTCCGGCAACGCCGAGCGACGATGAGCCGTCCGAGCAGCCGGAGACGACACAGCCGGAAGAGCCGTCTGAGACGACAACTCCGTCTACGTCCGAGTCCGAAAAGCCGAGCAAGCCGACTAAGCCCGCTCAGCCGGAAAAGCCGTC
>NZ_JVIP01000002.1:0-272 GCF_001076435.1 Corynebacterium sp. 401_CJEI | reverse complement strand
CTTGCCAAGGTTAGGGTCGCGGGTTCGAGTCCCGTCATCCGCTCTGGTTTCTCAAGAAGTTAAGCTCTGTGGTATAACTTCGAGGCAACCACTGAGGCGGCAGCCTCACGGTGGAATGGCCGAGTGGCGAGGCAACGGCCTGCAAAGCCGTGTACACGGGTTCGATTCCCGTTTCCACCTCAGCAGAGATTCCTTACCGGTTTCGATGTAATGCGCGTTTAGCTCAGCGGGAGAGCGCTTCCCTGACACGGAAGAGGTCACTGGTTCAATCC
>NZ_JVIP01000044.1:0-136195 GCF_001076435.1 Corynebacterium sp. 401_CJEI | reverse complement strand
TACACCGTGGTTGTGCACACCCCAGCCTGCGCGGCAATCTCGGCAACACTATATGAGCCGGCCATAAGCATCTCGTAGATCACGCGATGCTTATGCATCATCGAGACCTTCGGGTAGTGCGATTGGTGCTGGATCTCAATTCCGGCTTGTCGCGCCCACCGCCTGACAGTTGGTGAGGGTATCCCTAACTCACGTCCAACTGCGCTTGCTGATGCCCCGTTGGCGATGTGTTGAAGCGCAATCGGTTTGATGGCACTGTATTTCGTTCGGCGGGTTTGCTTCACTACTTCTCCTGGTCGAAAGTGGTGATGCATTCACCGCCTGAACCTACCGGGCCGTTTCTGTCATAAACGTAGTCAGTAACTCGCATTGAGGACTAAGTAGTAAATGGTGCCGACCCGGTGGTACGCCGACCGGGCACACTTTTTGACTATTCGCCCTTGATGCCTGGCAACGATCGCCCAAGTAACAAGAAAGGGGCTCCAACCGTTCGGTTGGAGCCCCTTAGCGTTTACACGCGAACTGGTGAAAACCAGTCAATGAGACCTACTTGAGAGCCTCTTCCAGCAGAGCCTTCTCCTCAATCTGGTGTACCTTAGCCACACCAGTTGCGGTGGAGGACTGTGCACGGCGGGAAACGCGGGTCAGCTTCGGCATATCCGGCAGAACCTCTGGGAGGTTCAGTGCCAGGAACGGCCATGGACCCTGGTTAGCCGGCTCATCCTGAACCCAGCGGACTTCCTCAAGATCCGGGTAGGACTCGAAGATGTCGCGGAGGCGGTTGTGCGGCAGCGGGTGCAGCATCTCCAGGCGAGCGATTGCAAGATCGTCGCGCTTGTCCTTCTTGCGCTTCTTCTCCAGCTCCCAGTAGATCTTGCCGGAGCAGAGCAGCAGGGTCTTGATGCCGGACTTGTCCTTGGACTCGAAGTTCGGGTCATCGATGACCGAGCGGAACTTGTTCGGGTTGGTGAAGTCCTCGACAGCAGACGCTGCCATCTTGTTGCGCAGCATCGACTTCGGCGAGAACACAACCAGCGGACGGTGCAGGTCGGACAGGACGTGGCGACGCAGCAGGTGGAAGTAGTTAGCCGGCTCGGACGGCTGAGCAACGGTGTAGGAGCCCTCGGCTGCGAGCTGCAGGAAGCGCTCGATACGTGCCGAAGAGTGGTCCGGGCCCATGCCCTCGTAGCCGTGCGGCAGCAGCAGGATCAGCTTGGAGGTCTGACCCCACTTGGCCTCGCCGGAGGAAACGTACTGGTCAATGGTGGTCTGAGCGCCGTTGGCGAAGTCACCGAACTGTGCTTCCCAGAACACTGCTGCGTCCGGGTTACCCAGGGTGTAGCCGTACTCGAAGCCCATGCCTGCGTACTCGGTCAGAGCCGAGTTGTAAATCATGAAGCGACCACCGTTCTTGGACTTACCGTAGGCGTCGATCGGGTTGTATTCCGAACCGTCCTCGGAGTCAATCAGAACTGCGTGGCGAGAGGTAAAGGTACCGCGGCGGACATCCTCACCTGCGAAGCGGACGTCGATGCCAGCACCGGTGAAGGAGCCGATTGCCAGCAGCTCGGCCATACCCCAGTCGATGCCACCTTCCTGAGTCATCTCCGCGCGCTTCTTAGCGACCGGCGCAACACGCGGGTGAATCTTGAAGCCCTCAGGGAGGTTGACGTAAGACTGACCAATCTCGACGATTTCAGCCTTCTCGATGCCGGTCTTCAGACCATGCGGCAGCGGCTGAGAGCCTGCAATACCGGACTGTTCGCCCGGCTTTGCGTCCTGTGCTGCGCGGACCTCGTTGAAGACAGCTTCCATCTGGTCGTGGAAGTCTCGGCGAACTGCCTCGTACTCTTCCTCGGAAATGTCACCGCGACCAATCAGGTCCTCGGTGTACTGAGCGCGGACGCTTTCCTTTTCGTCGATGACCTTGTACATCAGCGGCTGAGTCATGGACGGGTCATCGGCCTCGTTGTGGCCGCGCTTGCGGTAGCAAACCAGGTCGATGAAGACGTCCTTGCCGTAGCGGTTACGGTACTCAACAGCCAGCTGGCCGACCCAGACGACAGCCTCCGGGTCGTCACCGTTGACGTGGAAGACCGGGCAGCCGTATGCCTTGGCGATGTCGGTTGCGTAGTAGGAGGAGCGACCGGAGTCCGGCGAAGTGGTGAAGCCGATCTGGTTGTTCACCACGATGTGGACGGTACCGCCGACCTTGTAACCACGCAGGGACATGAGGTTCAGGGTCTCCTGGACAATGCCCAGGCCGGCGAAGGATGCGTCACCGTGCAGCAGCAGCGGCATGACGGAGTAGCCCTCTTCGCCCTTGTTGATCTTGTCCTGGCGTGCACGAGCAAGACCCTCAACGACCGGGTTGACGGCCTCGAGGTGGGACGGGTTCGCAGTCAGGGTGACGTCAATCTCGCCCTCGCCGAACATCTGGATGTGACGGCCAGTAGTACCCAGGTGGTACTTGACGTCACCAGAACCGCCGACCTGTGCCGGGTCGATGTTGCCTTCGAACTCGGTGAAGATCTGGCGCAGTGGCTTGCCGACGATGTTTGCGAGCACATTCAGTCGACCGCGGTGTGGCATACCGATGACGACCTCATCCAGGCCAGCACCAGCAGCGGTGTCGATGGCGGAGTCCATCAGCGGAATCAGCGACTCTGCGCCCTCAAGGGAGAAGCGCTTCTGACCGACGTACTTGGTCTGCAGGAAGTTCTCGAATGCCTCAGCGGCGTTCAGCTTCTGCAGGATGTACTTCTGCTCAGCGTGGGACGGCTTTGGCTGGCCACCCTCAATGCGCTCTTCCAGCCACTCGCGCTCTTCGCGGTCGAGGATGTGAGCGTACTCGGAACCGACCTTGAGACAGTATGCGTTCTGCAGGCGAGAGAGAACCTCGCGCAGCGTCATAGTCTCCTTGCCGCCGAAACCACCGACGTTGAAGGTGCGGTCCAGATCCCACAGGGTCAGACCGTGCTCCTCAATATCGAGGTCAGCGTGGTTCGGAGCGGAATCATTCGGCTGGTCAGAACGCAGCGGGTCGATATCAGCCAGCAAGTGACCGCGGGAGCGGTAGGCCTCAATCAGACGCATAACGCGGGTGTTCTTGTCGATACCCGTGTTCGGCAGATCCTGTGCCCAACGGATTGGGGTGTAGGGGACGTGCATGGTCTGGAAGATGTGGTCCCAGAACTTGTCGTCGACGAGCAGGTTGCTCATCGTGCGCAGGAACTCACCGGACTCTGCACCCTGGATAATGCGGTGATCGTAAGTAGAGGTGATGGTCACCAGCTTGCCGATGCCCATCTCTGCCAGACGGTCAGCGGAAGCACCAGCGAACTCAGCCGGGTAATCCATGGAACCGACACCGATAATCGCGCCCTGGCCCTTGGTCAGGCGCGGGACGGAGTGGCGGGTACCGATGCCGCCCGGGTTGGTCAGGGAAATGGTGACGCCCTGGAAGTCCTTACCGGTCAGCTTGCCGTGGCGAGCACGAACGACGATGTCCTCGTAGGCGTCGACGAACTGCTTGAAGGTCAGGGTCTCACACTCGCGGATAGCGGCAACTACGAGCGAGCGAGAGCCGTCCTTAGCTGGCATATCAATAGCCAGGCCGAGGTTAATGTGCTCCGGGATAACCAGAACTGGCTTGCCGTCAACCACCTTGTAGTTGTTGTTCATGTCCGGGTGGAGCATGACAGCCTTCACCATGGCGTAACCAATGATGTGGGTGAAGGAAATCTTGCCACCGCGGGCGCGTGCCAGATGATTGTTAACCAGGGTGCGGTTTTCAAACATCAGACGTGCCGGCATATCGCGAACCGACGTAGCAGTCGGCATCTCCAAGGAGACATCCATGTTCTTAGCGATAGCCCGTGCGACGCCCTTCAGAGGCTCTTCGCCGGATTCAACAGCCGAAACCTTGGCTGCTGCATCCATCGGGGACTTCTTCGGCTTCGGAGACGCCGGCTTGTTCGGGGTCTTAGTTGGTTCGCCCCCCTTGGATTCACGACGTCCGGTTGCCTTAGCTTCCTCCTTCGTGGCTGCTGCTGGCTTTGCCATATTGGAAAGGTCCTCGCCCTTTTGGGACGGGGTGTGGGTTGCGAAGAATTCGCGCCATTCCTGACCCACAGATTGTGGATCCTTCTGGAATTGCTGGTACATCTCGTCGACCAGCCATTCGTTCTGGCCGAAGCTCATGTCGCTGCTCACGGCAGGTACTCGCCTCTTTTCGTCTTAGTTTTACTAACTCACGTTTATTCTAATTAGCGCAAGTGTCAAAGTGTCATTCAAGGATAACGAAAATTCTGAATTACTACACCGTCGCGCTCCCCATATGGTACTTGCTCCAAAGCTCTGCGTATTGGCCACCCGCCGCTAGGAGCTCGTCATGGGAGCCGTCCTCGACAATACGCCCGTGGTCAAGTACCAAAATCCGGTTGGCCCGAGCCGCTGTAGCCAGGCGGTGGGCCACAATAATTGCCGAGCGTTGACGCGACGCACGGTCAGTGGCTTCAAGGATTGCCGACTCTGTTGCAGGGTCGAGTGTCGCGGTGGCTTCGTCGAGAAGCAGCAGTTCAGGACGCATCATTTCGGCACGAGCGAGTGCGATGAGCTGACGCTGTCCGGAGGAGAGCCCTCGGCCATCTGGGCCGACGGGGTGGTGGAAGCCACCGGGCAGGCTGGCAATGGTGCTGAGGGCACCGACGTTTTTCGCGGCCTGCTGAATTTCAGCATGACTGCTGTCCGGTAGACCGTAGGAAATATTTGTTGCTACTGTCCCCGAAAACAGGTGTGATTCTTGGGGGACATAGCCGAGGGTGCGTCGCCAATCGTTAAGAGGGAAGTCGCGGATGTCAGTTTCGGAGGCTCGCACCACACCGTCAACTGGATCGTAGAACCGAGCAAACAACTTAATGATTGTTGATTTTCCGGCGCCGGTGGATCCGACAATTGCGACTGTTTCTCCGGCAGGAATCTGCAAATCGAGAGCATCGAGAACCTGCGGGCGTTCGTGCTCAGAGTCGGCGGCGGGGTAGGAGAAAGTTACCTTGTCTAAGCGCAGGTCGCCAGCAGCTGCGCGGGACGCGCCGTCAGTAGTGCCGTGATCTGGCATGGGGGCGGTCTGTAGGAGGTCATCAATGCGATTGAGGCCGACCTTCGCCTGCTGGTAGCCGTCGAAAACATGGGACAGCTGCTGAATCGGGCCAAAGAGCATTCCTAGGTACAGCGTGAAGGCGACGAGTACGCCGGGTGTCGTGGTTCCCGAAGCAACCTGTTGGGCACCGACAGCCAATACCGCGGCTGTTGCCAACTCAGAGACGAAGTTGATGCCGGGGAAGAATAGAGCCACGGCCAGCTGTGCTCTCTGACGAATTGCGCGGTACTTGTTGGATTCCTCGGCAAAGGAAGATTCGATATCGGCGACGCGGTGGTACATCTGAATCTCGCGAAGCCCACCAATAGTCTCCTGAAAATCAGCGTTGACCAAGGAGAGCTGCTCTCGCGCAGCCTTGTATAGGCGCGAGGAGATCCGGCGGAATACCAGAGTGGACACCACAATGATGGGAAGCGATGCCAACGCCACTGCGGCGAGTGACACCTGTGTGGCAAGCAACAGCGCTGTGACACCGAGCAGAGTAAACGCGGCGATAGCCCCTTCTGCCAGTCCCGTTTGCAGGAAAGAGGACAGCGCGTCGATGTCGGTTGTCATCCTCGTCATGATGGCGCCCGAGCGATTGGCCTCGAAGTAGTTAATGCCAAGCGACTGCAGGTGACGGTAGCAGCGCACACGCAGGGCATAGAGCAGCCGCTCACCAGTGCGCGCAGTAATAACAGCATTTGTGGCTACGGCAAGCCAACTGATGAGGACCGTCGCCAAGCCACCTGCGGCGCAGGCCCACAGCACGGCCTCATTGTGCTCACTGATGCCGTGGTCAATGGCGTAGCGCACGAGCATGGGGAACGCCAGATCGGCGACGGCAATGAGGGCGAGTAGCGCAATGACACTTATAAATAGGCCACGGACATAGGAGAGCAGCCGGCGCAGAGAAAAAAGCTCGGAGTTGTCGAGTGCCGCAGCGGGCACACGCGGTTTTTCGGTAGCGGGTGGGAGGTTTCGCACACGCTCGAGAAGCTCAGGCGTCGCAGGAGCATTGGCGAGAGCCGCCCCCATGCCACCACGACCGCCGCCGCGGCCACCTGGACCACCGGGTCCACCTGGACCGCCTGGACCTCCTCCGGCTCGGCCAACCCCGCGGCTCATTTGAGAAGTGGCACCTCCGGGAAGCCGCGCAGCGGTGTCTGGCGTGGAGTTGTCGGAGGTTGGCGCGGTTTCGTCGGGCCAGAGTTCCTCGGGGCTGGGGTCCTCACTGCCAATGGGGTCGAGAACAAGGTTTTCGATTTCGGGGTAGGCGCTCTGGTCGATGTCCATCAGCTCGGTGAAGCGCGGATGAGAAGAAATCAGTTCGGCCTTGGTACCAATGCCAGTGATGGCACCGTCTTCGAAAATGGCGATGTGGTCCGCCTGCTCGAGAGTAGAAGATCGATGCGCCACGATGACGATAGTCGTATCCGCCAGCTGTGAAGTCAGCGCGTTGAAGATTTCCAACTCTGTTGCAGCATCGATTGCTGAGGTCGCGTCATCGAGAACCAAAACTCGAGGCCGTGCGAGGAATGCCCGTGCTAACGCGACGCGTTGAGCTTGTCCGCCGGAGAGATTATGCCCGCGCTCACCGATGGCTGTGTCCCACCCCTGAGGCAGGTCGTCGACGAAGTTGACCTGGGCGGCTGTCGCTGCGGCGACAATCTCTTCCTGGGACGCCGCGGGATTGGCGAATGCGATGTTCTCACGCAACGTGCCCGCAAATAGATAAGGAGTGTCCGGAACGACAGTAATAGCGTCATATACGTCGCTGGAGAGAATGCGCGCGGTATCTGTGGATGTGCCGTGGCTGGGCGCATCGATAGTGATAGTTCCTGAATCCGGCAGATAGTGACGGCCGAGTAACTCCGTGGCGATAGTCTTTCCGGACCCCGGTGGGCCAATCAACGCTAAGGTCGCCCCTGGCGCGACGGAGAATGAGACATCGTCGATAAGCGTGCGTCCGCCACGGCTGTGGGTGACGTGGTTGAAGCTGATGCCAACGGGGCCGTCGGGGAGAGGGAGCGCGTCGGTGGGTTCGGGGTTGTCTGGTCGGGCGTCGATGACATCGGAAATGCGGTCGATGCTTGCCGACGTCAGCTGTATCGAGATGACCATGTTGGAGACCAGACGCGACAGGGCAGTCAGGCTGGTGAGATACGTGGCAAAAGCTACGAACGTGCCTAGGGTGATGTGTCCGTTAATCGCGAGCCAGCCACCGACCGCGATATTTCCGACGAGGGACAGTTGCGGCAACGACTGCAGCGCCGGTTGGAATCGAGCGCTGAGTTTTGCCGCTCGCAGGCGTAGGGAATAGAGCAGCGACGAGTTACGCTCCATCTTCGCAACTTCGTTGTCACCCTGCGCAAACGCCTTGACAACGCGGATGCCGGAAACGGTTTCCTCGACTTGTCCGGCGATCTCGCCTGCTTGCTGTTGGGCAGCCCAGGTTGCGGCATGGAGTTTGTCACGCGAATTCACCGCAATGTAGACAATCGCTGGCACGACGGCGAGGCCGACCAGTGTCAGGGGCAGCGAGAGGGCGAGCATGATGCCGATAGTGATGAACAGCTTGACGACGGATCCCAGCGTCAACGGCAACATCGCCAGTAGTCCGGACACTGCCTGGAGGTCGGAAATTGACCGTGACACGACCTGGCCGGTGTTGACTCGGTCTTGTGCTGGACCATCGAGGTTTTGTAGGGAGCGAAGGATCTTTAGTCGCAGGTCGTGCTGAACATCAATGGAGAGTTTGCCGGAGAAGAATCTGCGCCCCACCTGGGCGACGAAGCGTACTAACGCGATGGCCAGAAAGACGGAAATGACTGCCTGCAGGGGAGTTAGGGAAGGCAGTAGGCGCGCGGGGACACCGCCATCGGAAGAGCCCGTTGCCACATCAATGGCATCTCTAGTGAGAAGCGGAAGTACGGACTCTAGCCCGACAACGATTAGCGCTACAACAATGACACCATAGAGCGGTAGTGGCCTGTGAAGAGACTGTTTCCACAAGAACTTCATGGGAGAGGTTCTGAGGGGTTTGCTCTGGGCCATGGTGGGTACCGCTCTTCCATTGAAAAACGTCGCTGAAGGGTAAGTCGCTGAAGGGTAATCGGGTAAGAGGAACTACTTATTCTTCTTTTTCTTCGGCCACTTCAGCGCCGAGGGGATAGAGAACCTCGATGACCTTGAGCCCTTCTTCGAGTCCTCAGAGGTGTTGGATTTAGCCGGTAGCTTTCGTTCAAAGTCCGACCAATCCTGGGGAAGCGGGCCCAGAGATGCGCGAGTGGAGCTGATAAGAATGCCACCGAGCTTGCGATTGGCGGAGGCCCCAACCACGGCGCCAATTCCAAATGGCAAAATCTTACCGATGATGGCCAGACGAGCGTTCTTCATCAAGCGCTTGCGTGCCTCGCGAATCAGCAGGCGGTTTGCTGCACCCAGCTGCGGAACGCCAAGCCGTGGCAGTAGAGAATTCACGGAAGTTTTGGTCTGCTTCCGCAGCGATTCCTCGCCAAGAAGAGAGGCCATAATAGCTGTCCCCTCAGAACCACTCATGGCCGCAAGAATCAGCGTGCGACGGCGTTGCGGATCGGTGATGTCAATATTGCGCAGGGTCGCTGAGGCCAGTGTGTACCAGGCTGATGCTTCCAGAAACAGCAGAGATTCACCGGTAACCGCAGCCAAGCCCGTAATCATGCCGACGCCGGGGAGAACCGCGCTGCCGCCGGCGGCACCACCGGTGCCGGTGACCAGGTTGAGGTAGTGGGAATCAATACGTTCCTGTACCTGCGCCGGAGTTTCATCTTTTTTGCGCTTGTGTAGGGAACTGACGTACCCGGTGATGGCAGACGACTGCCAGCTCATGGTCTTATCCAGGGTTTGGATAAGAAGGGTTCCCAGTTTTCCGGCATCACGTTCGATCGCTTCGGGGGTTGAGTTCACCGCATCAGTTACTGTGCGAGTTGAATCCTTCTTCGTCTTTTGGAACAAAGTAGTAGACCTCCTAAACGGGTCCGTTGAGAGCCATATGCCCATATAAACACTACTGAGCTGTGGGGAAATTCCGTAGTCGGTGGAAAAATAGACAGGTGTACGGCGATTAACACAGTCGATAGAAGGATGAGACTGGTGAACGATGTCACGCGGGGTGCCGCATTGCCTCCCGAGTACTCCCAGCTTTTGGCGGACTTTCCTCGGTTTTCCGCAGATGTTATGCCTCACGACGGCGCTGCCGAGTGGCACCTTTCTACCGAAGCTGTAGCCGCCGGAATTGAGGCTGGGAGAAAGCTGTTTCCCATGCCCGAGGTTGCGGGGGATACCCGTTTCCAGGCCCAGTTGTGGTGGTGGTCCATGTGCGGAGCATTGGTAGGGCCATCGCTGGCATGCGTGTTGGTGTCCGATCGAGTTCCGGTGTGGCAGTGGTCTTCTTGGTTCGCCTTTCTCCGAGATGACTATTGGGTTGGGTTCCAAGCTCAACAGTTTGAAAGCATTTCCGCTGAGGATGCGGATGAGCTGAAGGATTCCGGCGAAGCACTGGCTCATTTCTTGGATCCGTTGGCTCAGGTTGTTGGAGAAGTCGGGGAAATCAAGCCTGCCCCTCTTTGGGCCGTGGCTGCCGATGCCGTAGCTAACGCCGCAATATCCGCCGGTAATGAGCTGATGGAGCCCTGGCGCGGAGCGCTTATTGGCAAACATGTCGTTGAGGGAATACAGCGAGTACATCGGGTCCCTCTTCCTCGTTTCATGGATTCCTGCGGAGGCGAGGTGCTCCCCTGGGATGAAGCTGCTGCTGAGGCGGGAGAAGAACCGGACTTCGATGTAGTTACTCACCTGGAGAGAGCTACTTGCTGCATGATTTATCACAGCCCAGATGCCGATCTGTGTGTCTCCTGTCCAAAACGTTCTCGTGAGGAACGCCATCAACTCTGGGCACGCTACTGAGCGCTCTGTTTTCGAGAATCGACAGCTGGCGGCCTGCTCCTCAACCGACCGCGTTGGCGGCTTTGCAGCAGCACGCACTCTGCCGGCGCGATCTTTCGCAGCAATTGCCGGGGGCATGAGCCACCCCATGATTGCGCGTTTGTCGCTACGATTGGCTGCGGGTAGAGGCCAATTATCTTTCAAGGGAGGATTCCACCCATGAGCTTTTTCGAGCAGATTGCTGCGGCACTGGACCGCGAGGGCATTGAAAGCCGTGTCAACGATGACACCCTCTTCGTTCCCATTACCTCTGACCTGGAGGTTCAGTTCGTCACCATTGATGAGGACATCCCGGCTGCCGAAGTTTACGTAGCCGCTGCCGATGTGGATGATGAGGACGACGAGTTCGAAGCTGTTCTGGTCTCCGCTGTATTCTCCGTCGAAGACGCCGTCGCGGCAGTCGCCCACCATGTAGCTACTGACCAGGTTGTTGGCCTGCTGCGCACTCTGCTCGATGGTGATGATGACCGCATTGCTGACCTGGAGTTTGAACAGGACCCCGAAGAGGCAACCTTGGTCACCTCCGAAGTTGGTACCTCCTCGTTGGTTCAGGTTTTGGTAACTGCCCACAACAACGAGCCCAGCGCACACGTCCGCTTCATCTCTCAGGACGCGAACTTGGACGACATTGTCGACCAGGCCATCGCAGAGTTTTGGGACTCGGACACCGAAACGGTTCTCACCGATGATGACCGTCGCAAGATGTTCGCTGACCTCTACTCTGACATCCAGACCTTGCGCAATGAGGTTCTGACGCTGGGCACCTTCAAGGACTTTGACAAGCTGATGGATGTCCTTGCGCTCGTGGTAGACCGCGCAGAGGAATGGGAAGATCAGCTGGCACCCGTCGATGACGGGTACGCGGAGTATATCTACTCTGATCACGTTGCCTCCTTGGACGGGGATGATGATGACGATGACGACGATGATGACCTCTATGACGATGGCGACTATGACGACGAGGACGACGAAGAAGGCGACGACAGCGAGTAGCCGTACTGTGGCAGCACTGTGAACAGTGCTAAGCCGCTGATGGGCGAGAAGAAAAGAGCTCGTTAGGACACGGCAGTGGCCGCGCGTCCCTGGTGCCAATCCAGCTATAACGGCGCCCGGGGAGTGCGAGGTCAGTGCCGTTTTCGTGTATCTTGCTGCAGTCCTGCGCACGATGGAGTGCCTCAGCCACAGCCCGAGTACGTCGGCGGTTTTCTTCCCGCGTCCGATTCGAACCGCCAATTCCGCGGAGGACTACCTCCGATGAGGATTCCACCTTGACGGAAACGGAGTACATGAACATGGGCTCATCCTTCAGGATGAAGTATTCCGCGTGCACGTCGGCAAGCTGAGAGACCAGTGCGCGAGGAAGCGCTATCCGTGACGCGCGGACGGTGACCACAGGCCCGTCGGGAAGCGAGAAGGTGTGATCTAGCGCGCCGGGCGAATGCCTACGGCCGATGGTGGGGTGGCAGAGGATTGTGCGGATGAGGTCGAGGTCTTCGAAACATTCTGCACGGTAGGTAGCGGATAGTCGGGGAAGAGCTAGGCGGCGATGAATGGGAAACTCGTCTGCTGTGTTCATGGGTCACAAGTTATCGAACACCCCGGACTCACATTTTCGAACATATAGAACTAATGTTCGAGATATGTTTAGCATCAATTGGCTACCCAAGTGGGGGTAGTCAATTGGCTAGGTGCCTGGTGTTATTGCAGGGACATGTGGGGTTGTGGAAACGATTCGATAACGACTTTTGTAAAAGTCCAAGAGTCTGAGAAAACGCTATTTCTGGGGGTGGGGTGGTGGATTAGTGTGGGGGATGGTCCTAAAGGAAAACTAAAAATTTGAAAGATTCGTCTCAATGAAGCACGCAAGAAGTCGAATGGCGGTATCGGCTTTCGCAGCACTTTTGTCCTTGGCAGCCCCGGTCGCGGCACATGCTGTCGTGGTTGGCCCGGGTGACCCGATTCGAACTCCCATGGAGGGAAGCCCGTGGGATGGGCACCGAAATGTCAACTCGCCGATGTGTTCGGCGGGTGTTCCTGGGACGGTGACGGACCGCAATGGGGAAAAGCATCGGGTCATGTTGACCGCAGGGCACTGTGTGAATGATGCTCCGGATGTGGGTCTGCCAATCGTTACCGGTGAGGTGTATGTGCCAACCACCGAAGGCGATAAGCGCATTGGTACGACAGGTGCTCACCGTTGGGAAGTGCCGCAGGAAGATGTCGGACTGGAGTCGTTGCCGGCGGCCTTTAATGGTGCAGACTATGGAGTAATCAACCTTGATCCGGACGTAGAAACTACCGGCGCAAGTTACTCCATCGATGAAAATGGTCAGAGCTACGGGGAGCCTGTAGCGATGACTGGCATTCAAGACAATGAAGATCTGCCGCGTGGCGAGGTCTCCTTCGATAATTTTGGCAAACCTATCTGTAAGGACGGCATGCGTACTGGACGTGCCTGTGGCTATCAGGTATTTCGGGCTCGAAACGGCATTTGGACGGTTGGTATTGGCGTTGACCATGGTGACTCCGGCGGAAATGCCTATGATCCGACCACTAACGAAGTTATTGGCGTAAATTCGATGACCTTCGGTCCGGTCTCGCGTGTGATGCCCGCGGATATTGCCATTCAGGAGGCCTACGGCATTCCCGATGGTCAGGTAAATGACCACTTCGAGGTATCGGATTCCACGGCTCAGCGCGACTCCTCCTACCGCACCCTCAATGAGGATATGGCGGCGGATCAGGAGTATGCCCGGGCGCAGGATTCGCAGGCTTCGCAGGAAGCTTCTGTACCGCAGTTAGCTGATCTTGTGGACCAGCTGCCGCAGTCACCGCAGCTCCCTGAACTGCCACAATCGCCCCAATTGCCACAATCGTCACAGCCGTTTGAGCTGCCTCAATTGGCAGAAATTCAGCTTCCAAGCTTTGAGGGCTAGCACCAGTCTGAGAATCTGACAAAAATCACCCCCGAACCGTTAAGAGAGTCAGAATCATCCAAGGCGGATGGTTCTGGCTCTTGCATTGCTGTTGAACAAACCTTTTGATGTGTAATGCGCGTGCCGTGAAGGCGAATGAACGGTTCCTCGACTGAGAATTTCACCCTAGGTTCCATTTTTGGAGAGCTTTGTAAAGGTGTCCCTAATACACTGAGTGGGACAAGTTTTCTGTACAGAAATGGAGTATCGCACACTATGGCCAGTTCAAAGAAGGTCGCCACACTCACGGCTGCACTGTCGGTAGCTGCGGGTGGCTTTGTGCCCGGAATCGCGGTAGCTGAGGCTGCACCGGCAAACTCGGATGTTGTCATCGGCCCGGGCTCGCCGTTGCGAATGCCGTTCCCGAGCAGTAAGAACATCGACGGACGGCATGTTCAGTCCCCGATGTGCTCTCTGGGAGTTCCCGGCACCGTTGTGGATCAGAATGGCGTTTCGCATCGTGTCATCATGACTGCCGGTCACTGTGTTGTGGCGAAGGATACTGAAACCGGCGAAGAGGTCACCGGCCAGTTCTTCATCCCAACCAAGGACGGCGACAAGCTGGTCAACAAGGACTACATGGGCACCGATATCATGCCGGAAGAGGGTGACTTCGACGAAAACACCACTATGCCGGAGTTCTTCAACGACCTCTTCAATAGCGGTGACTACGGCATCATTGAGGTTCAGGACGACATCAAGACCACCTCTATGTCCCACTCTGTTGATGAGTTCGGCAACGTCCACGGCGAGCCGGTTCAGATCGTCGGTATCGAGGACAAGCGCACTCTCGAGCCGATGGAGATTTCTGTCGACAACTTCGGTGAGCCTGTGTGCACCGACGGTTCCCGTACCGGCCGTGGCTGCGGCTTCCAGGTCTTCCGAGTCCGCAATGGTGTCTGGGCTATCGCTCCGATTGACCACGGCGATTCGGGCGGAAACGCTTTCAACCCGGAGACTCGCGAGGCCATTGGCGTTAACTCCATGGGCATCGGCCCGCTGAGTCGCTTCCAGCCGATTGACGTTGCTCTTGAAGAGCAGTACGACATCCCGGACGGCCAGGTCAACGAGCGCTTCAAGGTAGAGACCTCCACTGAACCGCAGTCCGAGTTCCGCACGATTGACGAGGACTCCCAGTACACCAAGCAGCACGTCCCACAGGAAGAGCCGGATTTGGGTCCGATTGGCGAGCTGCTTCCAGAGGGCGTCGAGGTCCCGCCGGAGATTGCCGACATTATCTCGGAGAGCCCATCTCTCCCGGAGCTGCCGATTCCGGAGCTGTCTGGTGCGACCGCTCAGGCAACGCAGGCAGCCAGCAACATTTCCTCGCAGGCGAACCTGCCGAGCCTGTTCTAATCAGGTCACCGCAGTCTCGTAGATAGGGCGTTCGCTTTACGACGCTCCGTCCAACCCCCTATTCCGCCACAGTGGCGGGGTAGGGGGTTTGCTTTCGTTAGTCAATCGGCTTTGCGTGAAGGTACTCGAAGAATGTGTCGGGAACGGGATGTTCAAGGTGAAGCTTCATTGTGACAACATTCGAGTCTTTTCCCTTAACCCCCTTCATTTTTGCTTGCTGGGGATCACTTGGAGTGGCTTCGCCAAGGTAGGTGAATCCTTCATCTGGTAAATCATCCCTGCGTACAAACAAATGGATAGGGAATTTATGTTGGATGATGCTCTGGACTTCCTGACTCTTTAGCGTCCTATTCGAACGTGTAAACCAACGCATCGTCGAATGGTCAATGAATTCATCCTCGTATGCGATGCGAGGAGCAAGCCCTTTGTGCTTTCGGTAGTTTACAAAGATTGGAATCGTCTGCGAGTGGGAATCGATTTTGTAGCCGTTAAGCGTTCCTGACTGATCGGATTCGAGTCGTAACAGGCGGGAAACGTCCTTCCTCGAGTAGCGGTGATTGCGACGAAGCGCGCCTGCGAAATAACCATTTTCTCGGGATCGGAAAAGAGCAGTTTGAATAATGTCGTCGACATGCTCTCGAAAACTGTTTGGATATGACGTGTCCCACTGGTTGTACAAAGCCAAGAATTCATCAGTCAGTCTGTACCGCGAAGTTTCGTCATCATAATGGACCAAACTGATTTCCTCGTAAGCCCGCTTCGGATAAAACTCGAGGTTGAGCACTCGTTCGACAACAGAGAGATCCTGGTCGCTATTGGAAACACTCTTAGTGCCGAGAAGATCTGAAAACTCTCCACGCGTAAGCGAACCATGTTTAATAAGCTGCTCAAGTAGAAGCAGCTCTTGCGGTTGCTTCCCAGGTAATAGCTCGCGGGACAAAAACTTCAAGTATTCACTTTGCCTTTGCGTCGGCTCTGTTTCGGCTTTTCCCACTCGGTGAAGGAGCTCCCAATAATTCTTGGTGCGTCTGGTCGAGATCACTACGGGATCAACGAGGTCGAACCGTGCAAAATCCATTAGTCGCGGAACTCGGTTAAGGCGGTACTGAAGTAGTTGAATATCCTTCTTAAATTCAGCAATCGTGTCTAGCGAGGCAGTATCAATGGCCTTAAGGATCTTTTCTTTAGCGATTTCATCGAAGCTCACAGTCGAGCCTGATGGGATAGGGGATGGGTCAACGACTTTGCCCTTCATGTTCGACTTATTTCTAGAAGAATCGCCGAAAAGAGCCATTGGAATCAGGTAATTGTTCTTGTAATTTCCGATGAAATCAATTACTCGGAGATGATCCTTTTCCGGGGCTTTGCGAAGGCCTCGCCCCAGCTGTTGCGTAAAGATGATGCTTGACTGCGTGGCTCGCAGCATTACTACTTGGTTGACTGCTGGAATATCAATGCCCTCATTGAAAATGTCAACAGTAATGATGTAGTCAAGTTCGCCTGCAGATAACTCCGCGACGACAGCATTTCGCGTTGAAATTGAGTCCTCGCCAAGAAGAACTTTCGTTCGCAGCTGCCGCCCAAAAAGCTGCTCTTGGTTGAGTTGCTCGGACAGCGCTTTCGCTTCGTCTTTCCGACTGCAAAATATGAGTCCCTTAACTCCTTCAGGAAACCCATAGACACGGAGCTTCTCCAAGAGATAGTCGATACGATCTTTAGCGACCAAGGCCTCAATGGAGGCGGTTTTGTCACCGATAGCCCGCTCTCCATCATCAAAATCGGTGACACCGAAATAATGGAATGGTGCAAGCATGTCGGCTTCAAGGGCGGCTTTCAGCCGGATTTCGTAAGGAACGTTGAAATCAAAGAGCCGAAAGATGTCTCCTGAATCTGGACGCTCGGGTGTCGCTGTTAGGCCGAGAACAAACTCACTGTTGAAGTATTCAAAGACTGGCTTGTAGGAATTAGCAACGCCACGATGAACCTCATCGATAATGATGAAGTCAAAGGCATCAGGAGAAAAGGTCTTGTATGTCGATTGGGAGTACAGGGATTGCACTGAGGCAAAAAGGTATCGTGCATCAGTTTCTTTTTTCCCACCAACTAAAAGGCCAAAGTCTGTGTCTGTAAGATCAGTGCCGGAGTAGGCAAGTACTTTCTGGAACTCCTTCATTGTCTTTTCCAGAATTTGTTCCCGGTGGGCAACGAACAAGACGCGCTTGGCCTGTGCTTCTTTAACTGCTAGTGCAGCAAGGATCGTTTTCCCCGTGCCGGTAGCGGAAATTATGAGGCCTTTCCGCTCGCCTGACTGCCTCAAGTCAGCGATATTCGACAGCGCCACTTGCTGCATTTGATTAGCGATAATTGGGCCGTCAGGCAACAATTTGGTGCTCGAGTTTTTCCAACGTGGAGGGATGCGGCGCTGTTCGTACTCATTGACCCATTGGTGAGTTAATGGAATGCAGCGCTTACGTTGCATATCAATGGCCGTCTCAATTTGGAACGTGATATCGCCATTTTGGTGACTCGAAAAGTGTAGATTCCATTCTTCGTTTTGTTGCAGCGCCTTTTTCGTTAGGTTCGCACTCCCAACGATGGCTGAGAGCCCGATGTCGTTGTAAAAGAGGTATCCCTTAGGGTGAAATCCGCGGTGATGATCATCGGGGTAAATATAAACATTGAGTCCCTTAATCTGAAGGAGTTCCCTGAACATCGATGGTGTATTGAAGTCAAGGTAGGTCGAAGTAATGATCGTCTTTGGGCCAGAAAACTCAAGGAGTTCATTCTTCAACATGGCCAAGGCTTCTGCGGAAATGAAAGCAACCGAAAAAACAAAGCCTGTTGCAGTGCCAAGCTCCTCGCGGAGCGCATTGTACATAGTGGCGGACTCATCATTTCGGATGAGCCGAGGATTGTATTTTTTGTCGGCAACGAATTTTTTATCGATGAAGCCGTAGCGTAGGTCTCCGACCAGGGAATTCATCATTGTTTTAGCATACTAAATGCACCCTGCGTCGCTTGTATTGATTACTGTTCGTTTACAAGAATGTCGACTGTAGGGATGTCCGCTGGCGCCCAATCAACGGAATAAAGCTCGGCCGGTTCTAACCAACGATATTCAGTGTGCTCCGTTAGCTTGATTTTGGGAGAAGAAACGGAACAAAAGTATGTCGCAAGTGAGATAACGGCGAAGTCATACTCATGGTCGACAGTGAGAATGTGGTTCCCAATCTCAGCGTCAAGTTTTAGCTCTTCTCTTAGTTCACGGGCTAGAGCCTCACGAGGGGACTCGCCTTCTTCGATCTTTCCACCGGGAAATTCCCAATAGTTTTCCATCGAGCGACCTGGGCCGCGTTGGGCGGCGAAGATTTTTCCTTCGTAGGTAAGAACGGCACCTACAACTTCGATTCGTTTTTTCATCTCAACTCCGCGTTCTGTCATTGCGCCTCATTCTAGTAATCGTCACTGTTTGCAGATCGGGCTATGGTGAACTCTTGGGCTTCTTATTTTCGCTTTTGCACAGTAGAAAGGACCGTTACCTTGTCAGCTTCCCGTTCGCGCGACCTGCTTCGTCGTAAAGCAAAGTGCGAATCTCAGCCGGATATCGCATCGGAGGTGGGAAGCAAACCACAAGGTCTGGATCCTCGGCAGGGTGAATTAGACGGGACTAAACAGCCGATTCCGCGAGAGATTTGGATTCTGGTCAGCGCTGCGTTCATCATTGCGCTGGGCTTCGGTCTGATTGCACCGATCTTGCCGCAGTACGCGCGCAGCTTCGATGTGGGGGTGTTCGCGGCCAGCTTCGTGGTCAGTTCGTTCTCCATTTTCCGGCTAATCTTCGCGCCGGCATCGGGCTCACTGGTAGAGAAGCTCGGATATCGACGCACGTACCTAACCGGCATCAGTATTGTCGCGTTCTCGACTTTGCTTGTCGGTGTTGCGCAGACATATTGGCAACTGCTGGCGTTTCGTGCGCTCGGAGGCATCGGTTCGACGATGTTTACGGTCTCGGCAATGGGGCTGATTGTGCGGATTTCACCGCCGGAGATCCGCGGTAAGAGCTCGGCCGCCTACGGCACAGCCTTCCTGTTGGGCAATGTCTTTGGCCCAATCATTGGTGCTGCAATGGGCGCATGGGGCATGCGGATGCCGTTTTTCATCTACGGTGGGGCGCTGATCGTGGCAACGATTGTGGTCGGCATGTCGCTGAGTGCGGAGCATCTTCGCCATGTAGTGCCCAAGCGCACGACCCCGGTGCTGAGGTTCTCCGAGGCAATCCGTGACTCGGCATATCGAAGCGCACTAGTCGGAGCCTTCGCCAACGGTTGGTCGAACTTCGGTGTGCGCGTCGCGATTGTCCCGCTGTTCGCCGCGGCAACGTTTTCCCATGTTGGCACCCCAGAACCGGGCAGCGATGGGGCAGTAGCCGCCACTGCCACAGCTGGTTTCGCGCTGACGGCCTTCGCGCTCGGCAATGTCACGGCACTGCAGTTTTCCGGCCGTCTCTCCGACCGCATCGGCCGTCGCCCTCTGCTCATCACGGGCCTGTTCATCAACGGCGTGTTCACGGGCGCTATCGGATTTAGCAGCGGTGCCATTCCGCTACTGATTCTCTCCGTCCTCGCGGGTTTCGGCGCTGGCATGATCAATCCATCGCAGCAGGCCGTGCTTGCCGACGTCATCGGCGCCAACCGCCAAGGTGGAAAGGTGCTGGCCAATTTCCAGATGGCTCAGGACTTCGGAGCGATCTCTGGCCCGCTGATTGTCGGCGCAATTGTGGATGCCGCAGGGTTCAAGGCCGGTTTCTTTGTTTGCGGTGTTATTTCGCTGGTCGCAATGGTGGGCTGGATCTTCGGGCGAGAGACTCTACCAGCCCACTCGTCGAACAGCGGAGCCAAAGAAGCCGAAGCAAAAACAGCTTAAGCAGAAGCGGATTTGCTAGTTTCCTTGCCTTCATCGACCTTTCGGCAAATAGCCACATAGATAGCGCCAGTAATGTTATGCACCACAGCGGCCACCGCGCCGGGAAGCGCGGCCTCCGGGGTAAAGAACTTCGCTGCCATACCGGAGGACAGGCCAGCGGATTGCGTACCGACCTCCACGGCCACCGTGCGCTTGCCCGCAGTTGGCATCCCCACCAGCTGGCCTGCAAAGAAGCCGAGCACGTAACCCAGAACGTTGTGGATGATCACAGCCACAAACACAATCAGGCCAATGTTCGCCAGGCTCTCAGCGTTCTTGGCCACGGCACCGAAGACCACGCCACCGATACCGAGAATGGAAATCCACGGCAGAATCGGCAGGATCTTATTAATAAACGAGTCGGCCACAACGCGAATAACCAGGCCACCAACCACAGGCAGGAGGACTGTCTGGCAGAGGCTCCACGCCATCCCGAGGCCGTCGACCTCCGTGTGCGCGTCGGCAAGCACGAGCATGAGAAATGGCGTCATAATCGGCGAAACTAGCGTCGACACGCTGGTCATAGCGACGGACAGCGCGACGTCACCGCGTGCCAGGTATGCGATGACATTCGACGAAGTGCCGCCCGGAACAGAGCCCAGCATGAGCAGACCAACAGCGAGTGCCGGGTTGAGCCCGAGGGCTTTAGCCACGGCAATCGCCAGCAGCGGCATGATGACAAACTGCGCAATGACGCCGAAGAGAATCACCAACGGGCGCTTAGCGACCTGCTTAAAGTCCGGGGTGGTCAGGGTGAGGCCCATCGCGAACATGATGATCATCAGGAAGTACGTGATGTAATCCGTCAGCGGAGTAAACGGGGCGGGGAAGAAGAATGCCAGCGCCGAACCCGCCAAAATAAAGCCCGGAAACCCGAGAACTTCAATCATTGCCGAGAGCTTCGACGGCTCCTTATCCGCCTGCCCGCCATTCCCAGAAACCTCGTCAGGAGAATGTGGTTTTAGCGGGGACTGCCGGGGCGATGACGGCTGCGGTTCAGATGAATTACTATTGCTGGGCATTTTCGAGCGACCTTGGGTTTATACGTTGTGTAGTTGCAAAAGTCCGCCGAACGGTGGGTGTTCCACGGCGGAAAATAGCTGATATGTGTACAAACTTGTAGGGAAAATGTTAGCCACCTCACCCCAGGAAATTACAAAATAGGCACCCCGAAGTGGGTGCAATGCGCT
The DNA here is from genome assembly GCF_001076435.1 of Corynebacterium sp. 401_CJEI. Lineage (NCBI taxonomy): Bacteria > Bacillati > Actinomycetota > Actinomycetes > Mycobacteriales > Corynebacteriaceae > Corynebacterium > Corynebacterium sp. 401_CJEI. Next base: position 115,586 of record NZ_JVIP01000044.1, on the reverse strand, counting down.
CGCTTAACGACGGCCCCAGCGCCGGGGCCTCATCCAAGAAATCGACCGCCTAGTGTTGTGACCTTGCGGACAGGAAATGGTTTTTTGACCGACGGTGGCGTAGTCTGGGCAGTCGGTGTGAAATCCTGACGACAATGTCGCAGAGAATCTGGCAGCGGTATAAATTCGCTGGTGAAACGCTTGAAAGTGCATAGTGCATGATGGGCGCCCCTCCTCGGAAGTAAAAGCTGAATTGGGTTTGGGCGCAATTTTTCGAAGTATGTGCAAGAGAAGCGATGTCATCGCAATTCCGACGTGAGAGCACTGAAAAACAAGAACGTAAATTGGGCGGGTCATGTATGTGCGACCCAACTGTGAGTAATCAACTGTTGAATATTGAGTGTGCGGGCGAAAAGGCCCAGGAAGAGCCCCAAATGGCTAATAATGAAATGAATGGCAGCGTCGAGGAAAACCGCGAGGATCAGCGCGAAAACCGCGAGGACGCAATTGTGAAGGCCGAGGATGTAGTGGCCGAGGAAGCACCGGTGGTCGAAGAGAAGGCCGCTGAGGAAAAGACCGAAAAGGCCGAGGTCAAGGAAAAGTCCGAAAAGGCTGAGAAGAAGGCCGAAAAGAACAAAGACGACAACGACGACACCGTCGGCTTCGATGAGCTTGAGCTGCCGGATGACATTGTCAATGCAGTTCGCAAGGTTGGGTTTGAGACTCCGTCCCCAATTCAGGCTGCTACTATCCCGACTCTGATGAGCGGCCGCGACGTCGTCGGCCTGGCTCAGACTGGTACCGGTAAGACCGCGGCGTTTGCGCTGCCGATTCTGGCTCGCATTGATCGCTCCGTCCGCGCACCTCAGGCTCTGGTGCTTGCTCCGACCCGTGAGCTGGCGCTGCAGGTTGCGGACTCCTTCCAGTCGTTTGCTGATCACCTGGGCAAGATTCAGGTCCTGCCAATCTACGGTGGTCAGTCCTATGGAGTGCAGCTGTCGGGTCTGCGCCGAGGTGCGCAGATTATCGTCGGCACGCCTGGTCGTGTCATCGACCACCTGGAGAAGGGCTCGCTGGACATTTCCGACCTGCGTTTCCTGGTGCTGGACGAGGCCGATGAGATGCTGCAGATGGGCTTCCAGGAGGATGTCGAGCGCATTCTTGCCGACACCCCGGATGACAAGCAGGTCGCGCTGTTCTCGGCTACCATGCCGGCTGCGATTCGTCGCCTGTCCAAGCAGTACCTGACGGAGCCGGAAGAGATTACCGTCAAGTCCCAGACTCGCACTGCGGACAACATTCGCCAGCGCTTCCTGATGGTCAGCCACCGCAACAAGCTGGACGCGCTGACCCGCATCCTCGAAGTCGAGGAATTCGAAGCGATGATCATGTTCGTGCGCACCAAGCACGAGACCGAGGAGCTCGCCGAGAAGCTGCGTGCCCGCGGATTCTCCGCTGCTGCCATCAACGGCGACATCCCGCAGACTCTCCGTGAGCGCACGATTGATCAGCTCAAGGACGGCCGCCTGGACATCCTGGTGGCAACCGATGTGGCTGCTCGTGGCCTGGACGTTGACCGCATTTCCCACGTGGTCAACTACGACATTCCGCACGACACCGAGTCCTACGTCCACCGCATCGGTCGTACCGGCCGCGCTGGCCGCTCCGGCGAGGCGCTGCTCTTTGTCACCCCGCGTGAGGGACGCCTGCTGCGCTCGATCGAGCGTGCAACCAAGTCGCAGCTGCACGAGATGAAGCTGCCGACCGTCGATGAGGTCAACGACTCTCGCAAGCAGAAGTTCGCTGATGACTTGACCGAGGCGCTTGCTGATTCGCAGGTTCCGGTCTTCCGTGAGCTCATCGAGGAGTACGCAGAAGAGCACGACACCCCACTGGTTGATATCGCCGCCGCTATCGCTGCGCAGGCACAGTCGGGCGACTTCCTAATGAAGGAGCCGCCGCGTGGCCGTCGTAACGACCGTGACCGTGATCGTTTCGACCGCGACCGCAACCGTGGCCGCGATGGTCGCTCCCGCGGTGAGCGCGGTCAGGGCAAGCGCGCTGACCTGGTCGAATTCGACCGCGAAGGCACCGCAACCTACCGCATCAGCGTCGGTCGTCGCCAGCACGTCCGCCCGGGTGCCATCGTCGGTGCCATCGCCAACGAGGGTGGCCTGTCCTCCAAGGACTTCGGGCACATCGACATCCGTGGCGATCACACTCTGGTTGAACTGCCGGCCAACCTGCCGCAAGAAGTCATCAACAACCTCTCCGATACTCGCATCTCCGGCCAGCTCATTGGGCTGAAGCTTGACGACGGCACCTCGGTCGACGACAGCGATGACTACCGCGGTGGCCGTGGTGGCTACCGTGGCGATCGTCGTGATGGCGGCCGTGGTCGCGGAGGATACCGTGGTGGTCGCGGTCGCGACGACCGTCGTGGTGGTGGCCGTGGCCGTGGCGGCTACCGTGGAAACTTCGATGACGGTGACGATTTCGGTGGCCGTGGTCGCGGTCGCGATGACCGTCGTGGTGGCGGTCGCGGTCGCGGTGGCTACCGTGGTGGCCGTGATGACCGTCGCGGTGGTTACCGAGGCGGACGCCGCTAAACCTGCTAGGTGAGGTGAGCTGGGTGGTCGTCGTCAGGCGACAACCGACGACCGCCCTTGGCGCTGACCTAGAAAATAAAAAACTGCCGGTACGCATGTACTTTCAAACCCGATTAGTCGGGCCGAAACGTACAGACGCACCGGCAGTTTTATTGTGTCTGAGCGTGAGCTCTAGATGAAGAACATCAGGATGCCGGCGACAACCCACAGCAGGGAGAAGATGCCGGAGAACATAGCCAGCTGGCCCTTCTGCTTGTCCCAGTCGAGCTCTTCAGCCTTCTTGCGACGCTCGATGAACTCCGGATCGTCAGCATCCTCGTCTTCGTCAGCGATGCCGAGGCCGGCCATCATCAGACGCTGACGCGGAATGACCAGGAAGAACAACAGTGCCCAGGCGATGATAGCCAGCAGAATTGCGGCGTGCATTGCCCCGGACTTCATGTAGGTCGACACATCGGTGAACATGACACCGAAGCCGAGCAGCGGCACGAGCAGCGACCACATGCCGTAGGTGCGCGAAATGGCGTGCATGGTGCGCGCGGCGCCGACCGTTCCAGCCTCTCCGCCGCGGGCTGCAAGCGCGAGCTTCGGGAACATCGAAATTGCGACAGTCACCGGTCCAAGCAGCAGAATTGCCGCCAGGACGTGAACCATAAGAACTACGTTTTGCACGTATTACCTTTCCACGACTGAATGTAGGCCTCGCGTTCAAGCGAGGAGTGGCCTGGATATTTCTTTATTAAGACCAGTCCTTAACTTAACGTGCTCGCACTATTTTCTCTATTTCGTGCCTTTCCTCGCGCGGATTCCACACGCAGTGGCCATCGCCTTCCAGTCTGCCGACGATACGGGCAGGTCCCATTTAATGGCCACCGCTAAGTAACGATGCGAATAGTCACACGCCTTCGTATCCTCAGGAAGCCATTCGGCCGGGCTGGCATCTCCTTTATCCCGGTTGACCGCGCTTCGCGTGGGTACGAGGTTGGTCTCGATATCGTTGCCAAATTGCCGACGCCGCTCGGCATCCCATGCGTAGGCTCCGAAATCCCACGCCGCTGCCAACGGATAAATGTGGTCGATATCGACCTCATGCGCACCAACCGGGTCACCCGTGTAAGGGTCGGGGATTTCGCGCGGGGAGCCGTCGTCAAGCGAACACGCAGAGCCCCCGAACCACGCCGCCAACACTTTATGGCGTGTATTGCAATCGGCAGAGCCTGCCCAGACGTCGAAGCGCTCGCGTTCGTACCCAGTGACGGTGGGGCGGTCGGCGACGACGCGCACGGTGCGCAGTTGCTTGACGACGGCTTCCGTCTCCGACCCCGCGGGGGAGGAGGTGACGAGAACTCGCGTAAGCGCAAAGGATGAGACAAAGGCGGCAGTCAGGGCGGCGGCCAGGATGGCAAATAAAAAAGGGCGCATACCTAGTTGGGCGCGAAAAATACTTTTTCGGTTCCCTTGTAGGTATGCGCCGGGGCTAGCCTGCGGGGCTAGCGGAGGCCAAGCCTAGATCAAGGCGTTAGACCAGAGCCTGCTTTGCTGCGTGGTCGAACTCTTCCTTGATCTTCTCGTTCGGCTCCTTGGTAAGCAGCGTGACAATAATCATCACGACAGTTGCAGCGGCGAAGCCCGGGACGATCTCGTAGAGAGTGTCGCTGAGCGAGCTCATGCCCCATGCGAAGGAGACAACCGCACCGGTGATCATGCCGGCAGCAGCACCAGGGGTGTTCAGACGCGACCAGTAGAGGGCGGCCAGCAGCACCGGGCCGAATGCTGAGCCGAAGCCAGCCCATGCGAAGCCAACCAGATCCAGAATGGAGCTGTTCGGGTTAGCAGCGATGATTGCGGCGATGATGGCGATCAGCGCAACGGCGACGCGGGAGAGCGTCATGTAGGTCTTCGGACGCAGGGACTTGTTGACCGTTGCCTTAAACAGGTCCTCAATCAGCGCGGAGGAAGATACCAGCAGCTGCGAAGAAATGGTGGACATGATTGCTGCCAGCACTGCAGTCAGAATCAGGCCTGCAATCAGCGGGTGGAACAGGATGCGGGTCATGTCCAGGAAGATGGTTTCGTAGGAAGACGCATCAGTGACCGAAGCATCTGGGTTCGTAGCGAAGAAAACAGTTGCGGTCAGGGCCACGAGGACCGAGCCGAACATGCACAGTGCCTGCCAGCCAACGCCCCAGCGGCGACCCTCAGTTGCGTCCTTTGCACTGCGCAGAGCCATGAAGCGAACGATAATATGCGGCTGGCCAAAGTAGCCCAGACCCCAGCCGAGCAGACCGATAATCGTAATTAGCGGAATACCAGCGAACGGATCGAAGAAGGTCTCAACCGGCTGTCCCTCGCTGCCCGGGTACGGGTTGTTAGCAGCAAAGCTGAAGATGTCCGAGAAGGAGTTGCCGTTGTTAATCAGGTAGATGATGCCGACAGTCGGAACCGTCAGCAGCGCAATGAACATGATGATGCCCTGCACCGCGTCCGTGTAGGAGACAGCAAGGAAGCCGCCGAACAGGGTATATGCGACAGTGATCCCCGCAACCAGCAGCATGCCGACGAGGTAGCTGCCACCGAACGTCGACTCCCAGTAGCGGCCACCTGCGACCATGCCCGAGGAGACGTAGAAGGTGAAGAACAGCAGAATAATCAGGCCTGCGGAAACGCGCAGCACCTTCGACGTATCGTGCAGACGGTTCTCCAGGAACGACGGCACGGTAATCGAGTTACGAGCAATCTTGGTGTAGCTACGCAGGCGCGGTGCGGTGAACTTCCAGTTCAACCATGCGCCTGCGACCAGGCCGATTGCAATCCAGGTCTGATTCAGGCCTGAAAGATAAATCGCGCCGGGCAGACCCATCAGCAGCCAGCCGGACATGTCCGATGCGCCCGCTGACAGTGCTGCGACGAACGGATGCAGACCGCGACCGCCAATCATGTATTCGTCATACTCTGCGGTCTTTTTCCATCCGGTCCAACCGATGTAGACCATCAACAGCAGATAAATGACTAGTGCGATGATGAACCATGTTTGTTGGTCCACAGGGCAACTCCTCATTATTTATTAGGCGTACAGTCGGACTCACGCACTGCCCAGCACGCCGGAAACCGTTTCCTGGCGCATCACTCAATTTCAATTGAGTCCGTCCGCTTGACGACGTTCACAGCGTCGCAGCAACATCGAACCAGAAAGTGGCCGACAGAAACAGCGGAACCTGCGATTCGCAATGAAACACAACTTCAGCTTCCAGGCTGTCTACGTCAGTCAGCGGAGCCTACTGGCACATGCGAACCATGGCAGAACTATTGCACGAGTCACACATTTTTAATTCTTGTAGCTCATACGACGTTTGCATGTGATGCGCTGCATTGCAAGATAAGAAGCGTTGAAAAAGGCTTTAAAAATCGGTTAAGTGCGACAAATTACCTGGGAAAAGGGGTATTTGGGTGGAGGTGAAGTAATTTTTGCAAGATACATAATTCGAACACGCGTGCTAATTTTGTGGTGTGATGGAAAAGCTGCTCCGGGGTGCGTGGCAGAATCTTCATTGAAGAAATATCTGGTGGCGAAGTCGCCGGGTGATTAGACGGTGATGGCTGAGCAAGCAGTGGGGAGGAAGTAATGGGCCAAGTTGCTAAGTCAGCGGTGCCGTTGCTGCTGCACGCGGTCTGGAAGGATGATTCGGGTCTTCACCTATGGGTGGAGCGGCCAGAGGGGCACCGGATTATTGCGGACGTGGATTTGCTGGAAGTCCCGGCGCATCAGCGTCGGCTTTTTGCAGTCCTGGACCGGGGGAGTCGAGCGCAGCTGACGCTAAAACTGCGCACACCGAAGGGGCGGGCAGTAGAGAAAACGGTACCCACATGGGTGTTCCCGCCATGGGCTGCTGTGACAGCACTGGTGCAATTGCAGGAGGAAGTTTCCTCGGCGGCGATGGCGCCGGATCTTAGGTTCTTTGTAGATGTTGTACAGGGATTGGATGCTTTCGCACGCTCTGGGCGGGCATTGGTGGCGCTGACGTGGGAAGACAATGAGTGGTGGCCGACGTGGCGGATGTCGGAGGGGTTGAGTGAGATTGCCTGGCAGAGTCAGGTCATTTCCCGTACACCACCGGTGTTGATTGATAACGGAGGTGCCACGGTGGCTGAGGATTTCATCAATCGCATGTTTCATTGGGTCACCAACGCGCTCCTGGCCGATTTGGATGAACCGGCAGAACAGCGCCAGAGCTTCGTGCGGTCGTTGTTGCAGTCGGATTCCCTGGGGCGCGCGACACCGGGGGTGGCGCAGTCGCTGGCAAAGTGGAGGCTGTCGGCCGATGGTGAGGATGTTCGCCTCCAGCTAATGGTGCAGGAACCCGTTGGTTTTGAAGGCCAGCTGGAAGACTTGCCGGATGTGGATCTTCCGCAGCTGTTGGAGTTGCGGGATCGAGCGGATGACGAAGGCGGCTCAGTAACTCGCCTCAATCCTCGTTCAGCTGCGGTGGAACATGAGACTCTGTGGCCATTGCGGATGTACTACCGCATCGGTGTCGCAGCTCCGGAGCGCCTGAACCCAGAAATGTGTCGCCGGTCCGTGCTGTCGCTACTTCGCCCGCAGCTATTGGCTGCACAAGAGGCATTCCCGACGCTCAAATATGCGAAAGCAGCGGGCCACCCGGGCTTAGATCTGCTGCTGACCTCAGAGCAGCTGATAGAGCTTATGACTGATGGCATCTCGCAGCTGGCAAAGGTCGATATCGATGTGATGCTGCCGCCGAACTGGAAGTCGGTGGAGACCACCCTGCAGTTGCACACTGAAGTCGTCCAGTTAGATCCGACGGGGCCTGCTGGGCGCCGTTCGGAACCGAAACTCGGATTTGACCAACTGGTTGATTACGAGTGGAAGCTGGCCGTGGGGGATGCCGTACTGACGGAAGCGGAAATGCGTGAGCTCGCTGCATCGAGTACGGGGCTAGTGCATCTGCGCGACCACTGGGTGCACGCGAACCCAGAGGTAGCTAGGGAAGCCCTGAAGTTTTTGGTGGAGCAGACCAAGGCCGGGGAGGAAACCGGTAAGGGGCAAGCCACCCTGAAAGAGCTGGTCTTCGACGGTGGCGTGGAGTCGCAAGCTCCAGCAGCAGTGCCAGTCGCCCCCAGGGATCCCTCTTGGCTCAAGGCGTTAGTGTCGAAGTACTCAGACGGTTCCACGGCCCTCGCAGAGTCGGTCGAGGTGCCACCGAGTTTTGTCGGTGAGCTGCGGGAGTATCAACAGCGCGGTGTGGAGTGGCTGGCGGATATGTCCAACCGCGGCTTTGGTGTCATTCTCGCTGACGACATGGGGCTTGGTAAGACTGTGCAAATTCTGGCGCTGTTGGAGTATGAGCGCTGCCGTCGTCAAGCGGATGCGAAGGATCAAGAGCACAAGGCTTCGCTTCTGGTCGTTCCGACAGGTGTGCTGCGCAATTGGGCAGCAGAAGCGGCAAAGTTCACTCCAGAGCTCAAGGTTGGGCTACTGCATGGTTCACACCGCCCTCATGGTGAAGAACTACAGGAATTTATCGGGAAACACGATGTTGTTGTGACGACCTATGGTGTTGCTACCCGCGATGTGAACGAACTGTCCCAAGTGCAGTGGGATCATGTGATTGCTGACGAAGCGCAGGCAATTAAGAACCCCAACGCCCAGGTATCCAGAGCGCTGCGGAGCCTGGGCTCGCGACACAACATCGCCATGACTGGTACTCCGGTGGAAAACGACTTGGGCGAGCTGCGCACCATCATGGATTTCTGTAATCCAGGCATGCTGGGGTCGGCGAATGCATTTCGCAACAAGTTTGCGATTCCCATCGAGCGTGATGGGAATGCGGAAATGCTACTGCAATTGCAGTCGATTACAGCACCTTTTATCCTGCGCCGACTCAAGTCGGATCCAGCTATCGCGCCGGACCTGCCCAAGAAGAATGAGCAGGTGGAGATGGTTCCTCTCACGACGGAGCAGGCTTTCTTGTATCAGGAAGCTGTGAAGGACATCGAGGACAAGCTCAAGCGCTCGAAGCGGAACCGCTCTGGCAACTTCGGGCGAAAGAGCATCATCCTCGGCGGCATCATGAAGTTGAAGCAGATTTGCAATCACCCAGCGCACTACCAGCACGACGGCTCGGGGCTGCTTAATCATGGGCAGCATCGCTCGGGCAAGGTTGCACGGCTGGAAGAGCTCGTCGATGAGATTGTCCAAAACGGTGAACGCGCGCTTGTGTTCACGCAGTTCGTGGAGTTCGGCAAGATGCTCGTCCCTCATTTCAGCAAGCGCCTGGGCGTGGACATTCCGTTTATCCAAGGGGCAATGACTCCGGCGCAGCGCGAGAAAGTAGTGGCAGAGTTTAATGCCCCGGACGGCCCACCAATCATTTTGCTGTCGACTCTCGCGGCAGGTGTTGGCATCAACCTGGTTGCCGCCAACCACGTCATTCACATTGACAGGTGGTGGAATCCAGCAGTTGAAAACCAGGCCACGGACCGCTCTTACCGCATCGGTCAGCGTAAAGACGTACACGTGCACAAGCTGGTCAGTGTGGGAACGCTGGAAGAGCGTATCGACGAGCTGATTTTCGAGAAGGCAGAATTGGCGGATGCGGTTGTGCGCGCTGGTGAAACCAAGCTGACGGAGATGGACTTTCACCGTTTGCGGTCTCTGTGGCAATTGGACAAGGACAAGATTCAGTCACTGCGTGAATCGATGGACGCAGCGGAGTCAAAGTCCGGTGGGACGGTGACCGATGGGGTGAACTCGGAGGCCACGGCATCGGATTCCGCATCCTCGGATGACGATTCGATTCCCAACAATGTGACCCCGTTTAGAGTCCAGAAGAGGTGGTACTGATGGCCGGTGACGGAGACGTGACATGGGGCGACAATGTCATCTTTGCCGAGTTTGGCAAGGGCCCCTCTGGAAAGCGTGGTCGCAAAAGGACGACAGCGCGAAGCGCACCAGCAACCAGCTCGACGATTGAAAAGCTCCTGGCCACCCAGGACTGGGCCGGTGCATTTACCGGACAGCCGCGACGTGGAACCGCAGCGCGAGTGGCGGTCGAGCCACGTACTACTTTTGCCCGGTGGGTGTGGGAGTTCATCATCCGTGGCGCTGATTCGGGTCGTGTTCACAGAGGTGAGAAGTACAGGTTCGACGGCAATGTGCTGGGGCTTCGAATCGCGGATGGTTACATCATCGGTGAAGTGCAGGGCAGCCAGCCGGAACCATTTTCAGTCTTTATTCGGTTCCCACGGCGGGAGCAGAAACAAACTGACGACGTACTGCGGTGGTTGGTGAACAATCCGTCGGCCTTCACAGAGTTTGAGCACGGTGAATTGCCGTATGAGCAGATGGAAATGCTGTTGTGCGATGGTGAAGAGCACATTTACAGCGAATGCACCTGCCCGGACCCGGCACCTGTGTGTAAGCACACCGTTGCAGTTGCCGCTCAACTCGTTGCCGATATCGACCGCGATCCGCTGTCGCTACTGCAGCTGCGCGATTATCCGCAGCGCGAATTGCAACGCCGGCTTCAGGAACTAACACAGCTACGAAACCGGACTGCGCCGAAGCGCCTCGGGCTTGGCGGCGCGGTTCGGGAGGATCCCAATAAAACCGCCCAGAAGTCGGATGAAGCTGGTGGAAATGATGGCGGTGACAACGAGCAGAAAAAGGTTGCCGAGCTTTTCGCTGTCGAAGCCGATTACTGGGGCAATGACTTGGAACGAGTCAGCGTTCCTTCGCTCGAGGTTGTTGACCCACTAACAGTTACCGACCGCAGTTTGCTGCATGAAGCATTGCAGCCAACCTGCGTAATTTCGAGAGAGACCATTCGTGCAGTCGCCGATTTGGAAGATTGTTGGCAACAACTGCAGGAATCGCTGAGCCTGGGACAAAAGGAGCGCTAGTCATGAAATTCATTCACACCTCAGATTGGCAACTGGGAATGACTCGGTGGTTCCTAGAGCTCGACGGCGGTGAAGCCCAAGCTAGGTTCCACGAAAGTCGCCTCAACGCCATCGATCGCATCGGCGAGTTGGCGACCAGCGAAGGCGCTGAGTTCATTGTCGTCGCTGGCGACGTGTTCGATTCCAACACATTGCCGGACAAGGTGTTCTTGCGGGCTCTTGAGCGAATCGCCAAGCTACCCGTGCCGGTGTATCTCCTACCCGGCAACCATGATGCGCTTGATGCTTCTTCCATTTATCGACGTAGTGCTTTCGAATCTTTGGAAGACCGAGGAGTTTACGTAATTCGCGACAGTGCGCCCATTGCCATCCGTGACGGGGTGGAACTCATCGGCGTGCCAGTGCGCGGCAAGTATTCGGCAGACGACATCGTGGCGGAAATAGCCACGGAGCTTGAGCCCGCCGATGGAATCCGAGTGATGGTCGCACACGGCCAAGTAGAAGGCTTTGGTGCTGATGCAGGAGCCACCATTGATCTGACCAGCTTGGAACAAGCTATTGAGCGCGGGGCGTTGCACTATGTTGCGCTGGGGGATTCCCACTCCACGAGCCAACTCGATCATGCTGGCAGAGTTTATTTCTCCGGCGCACACGAAACCACAGCGTACGACGACAAAGAACGGGATTCCGGCAATGCACTCGTCGTCGACATTGTAGAGAGCGGCCCCGAAAAGGGCTCAGTTACCGTGGCCTCCCACCGAGTGGGGCAGTGGGCTTTTCATGCCATTGACATGGATATCACTGGCGCGGAAGACCTCGATGAGTTCTTTGCTGAACTGGACGGTATCGAGGCGAAGACAGACACAGCGGTGAAGTATTCATTGCGAGGAACCGTGACACTGTCGGAGTCGACTACCTTTGAAAATCGACTTGAGCAGTATCAACAGCTTTTCGCTGCACTTTATCGCCGAGAAAGTGGTTCCGATTTGACGGTGGTTCCGTCCGAGGGGGATATCTCTAATCTCAATCTCACCGGTTATCCGCTCATAGCTGCAGAAAAACTAACGGTCTTGAGCAAAGGGCGAACCGAGAGCGGCAGCCCGCTATCAGAATCTGAAACCACCGCAGCAGCCGATGCGCTTCGCTTGCTGGCGCGCCTGGCCGGAGAGAAGGAATAAATCATGCGTTTTCACGACATCGAATTACACAATGTACGTGCGATTGATTCACTCTCAATCACAGGGCTCGCCGAGCGTGGCGTGGTAGTGATTTCCGGTGAAAACGAGTCAGGTAAGACGACAATTGCCAAAGCTATTCACGTTGCGCTGACGACAAAATGGAAGTCCAGGTCAAGCGAAGCGCTTAGTCTGAACAGTCACTCCAGCCAGGAAAAGCCGCAGGTTAAGCTCCGGCTGGAGCTTGACGGCTACGAATTTACGCTGGACAAGGTCTTTGGTAGCACCAAGGACACCGGCACAATCGTCACCGTCCACTCTCCGACAGCCGAGGTTCTTAAAGATGACCAGGCGGAAGAGTGGCTGGCCGCCCGAATGCACAATGCGGACACCAAGAACCTGTGGCAGGTTTTCGTTGCTGAACAGGGACAAGCGCAAAAGACACTCTCCTTGGGCGGGTATGCGCAGGTCACAAGCGCACTGCAGTCGGCATCGGGGCAGCGCGCGGAAACCGCAGAAGAGGTAGGTCTGTTTGAAGCCGTTGAAGCTGAATACGGCAACTATTTCCAAAAAAATGGCAAAGAGCGCAAGCAGCTTACCGACGTAGACAAGGAGCTGGCGGAAGCCCAGCGGGTGCGCGACGAAGCGGCGAAAAAGGTCCGGGAATTCGAAGCGCTCAATGAGGAAGCTGCTCGTAATGAAGAAAGCCAACACACGCAGCGGGCATCGTTGCCAGAAGCCAAAAACGAAGTCGAGCATTGGGCGCAGGCGCTCGAAGAACTCGAAAAGTTCAGGGTTGCCGTGTCCCAGGCACAGGAGGTCTCTGCAGCGGCGAAGCAGCAGCTCGACTTAGCTAAACAGGCTCAGCAAGAGCGCGAAACCTTCATTCAGCAGGCACAAGATGCCAGGGATCAGCATTCCGTCGCAGAGAAGAAAGTTGCTGAACTTAAGGAAGCGTTCGATAAGGAGGTCGCAGCTTTAAAGAAGGCGCAGGAGGATCGCGATGCAGTTGTGACCGCGTACCGCGAAGCTCGAAAAGCAGAAGAGCTGGCTGCAGCTGAAGTCGCATTGGGGGAGAAGCGCGGCTTGGTTGAAGCCTTGTCGAAGCGAGTGAAGAAGCTCGATGCGCTCCGCGCGCAATTGGCAGAGCAAAAGGAGGTAATTGCTCGGAATTCCGTTACCGAGGAGGTAATGGAAAAACTGTTGACCTGCGAACGCGAAGTTGCAACAGCCACCGCTGTGCTGGAGGCGTCGAGCCCGAGTGTGCAGCTCTCGGCTAGTAGTGCGCAGGAGGTCACAGTCGACGGCGAGAAAGTGGGGCTAGCTCCGGAGGCTGAGACAGTTCAACGTGCGGTTACTAAGCCGTTGGCCATCGAAGTTGGCGACGTCACGGTTGCTATCCAGCCCGGAGACGGCTCAGATTCGCAGCAGCGCAAGCTAGAAAAAGCAGAGATATCGCTCAAGGAACAGCTTGAGGCGGCAGGCGCTGATTCCGTCGCGGAAGCACAAGAGGCACACACACGACGTCGTGAAGCGGAAAAAGCAAGATTCCAGGTGGAGACATCCATAACTGCGGTGTCCGACGGTGTGGAGTATCACCAGCTCACCGCAGAGCTGGACGATGCGAAGGAAGAAGCACGAGTACAGGGCGAGCGGTATCGGGCACTTGCGGGCGAGGATGCGCCGACGGAGATTGACTTGGTAGCGGCGAAGGCGCGGTTGGAAGAAGCTGCAGCGGGGCGTAGGGATGCCGAGTCGAAGCGTGACAATGCCGATATGCGCTTGTCGAAGCTGGAAAAGCGTCCTGCACACGCCAACTATACGAAGGCCAGCAGCGAGCTTGAAGGGGCTCGGTCCGTCCTGAAGGTCCGCGAAGATTCGCTCACGACGGCGCGAGAAAAAGCCTCGGATGCCGAGATCTTTGCTGCGGTGGAAAACCGAGGCAAGGACTATGAGGCGGCAGAAGAGCAGCTGGCTACGGCTCTGAAAGAGCTGGCGCAGCGGGATGCCGACGACGTGGAAGCATCGCTCGCGGGCGCTAAGCAGCGACGGGATGCAGTTGAGAATCGCCTGGCTGAGCTGGAAAAGCGCCGGCAAGAGATTCGGGTGCACTTGGACTATTTCGACAGCGCGAATGAGAAGCTGGCAGCTGCTGAGGGGGTAGTGGAGCGAACACAGCGAGATCGGGACTCGATGCGTCGCCGTGCAGCCGCCGCCAAGACTCTTATGAAGGTAATGACACAGGCACGTGCGGCATCGCGGAATGCGCTGGCTGACCCCTTGCTCCGCAAGCTCGAAGAGTACGGCGGCGGTGTGTTCGGTGCGGGAACCCAGTTCACGATGAATGAGGACTTGCAGATTGAGTCACGGTCTAATGCCGATGGCAAGTTCGATGTCGATGAACTATCTGGTGGAGCGCAAGAGCAGCTGGACATTCTGCTGCGCTTGGCCGTTGCCGGTGTCATGGAGGGCGGCCAAGGCGCTCCGGTGATTATTGATGATGCGTTAGGTTATTCAGACGAACACCGTTTGCGGCGGATGAATAATGCTCTTGCCAAAGCGGGGCGCGATATGCAGGTATTAGTCCTGACGTGCGATGAAGCTCGGTTTGATCGTGTGACAGGAGCGGAGTTTATGAAAATTCAGGATTTGGTTTCAAGATAGTAGGCTCTGTACATATGCAAGATGTTCCGTGGTTAAGTGATGAAGAGCAGCGGTTATGGCGCTCAATTCTGAACGCTAAACGGGCCGTTGACAGGTCAATCGACCTTCAGCTGCAAGATTCTCTCGATATTTCCACTGCAGATTTTTCGGTTCTGGTTGCTCTCTCCGAGGCTGAAGACAATGTTGTCCGCATGCGCACCCTGTGTGAGTCCCTGGAATGGGACCGCAGCCGAATGTCGCACCAAATTACTCGCATGGAGCGACGCGGACTAGTAACTAAGGAACGCTGCGCCTGCGATAACCGTGGTATCGATGTCACGCTTACTGAACACGGTCGAACCGTGATTGAGAAGGCGGCGCCGAACCATGTGAAGCTTGTACGTCATGTCGTGTTTGACGTGCTCGGTGAAAATATCGACTATCAGGGGATTTCCGCTGTGCTCGATAAGATTGCAGCGACCGCCAATGCTGCGGTCACCGATTCCGTCGACGGAAAAGCAGAGTAGTCAAAAGTTTTTCTGTGAGTGTTTTCTCATTTGTCTCCGCTTCGAGGCTCTCACCATTAGCCTAGAGCAGTATGAACTCATTTGAATGGCTGAGTGATGATGAACAGCTCTTTTGGCAGTCGATGGTAGCTGCTTTTCGCGAGGTAGAGCGCAATATTGAGCGGAGCCTACGCACTCGCACCGGGCTGACGTTCGCTGACTTTACCCTGCTCATCGCTTTGCATGAGGTGGAGGATGGGATTCTGCATGTTGACAAGATTTGTGATCGACTGAAGTGGAACCACCCCCGCGCGCTGCTGCATACCAACAGATTGGAAAAGCGCGGATTTATTCACACCGAAGATCACGGCGAAGACCCGGACTCGGATTATGTCGTCGTCCTAACAGGTGTTGGTCGACATGTGTTTGCCGAAGCGGCGCCGGACTACGTAGACACCGTTCGCGAGGAAGTTATTTCGCCACTTGCGAATGAAGACCGCGAAGTGATGCTGAGGTGCTTCCAGGCGGTTCTCGAAAGGAAATAAGACTTCCAAGTCCTGCTAGTAAAACAATCACTAGCAGGGCGCTTTTTTCTCTACGTTTCAAGTTGTAAAGTAAGGCGTGCCTAAAGCAAAGGGGTGAGTGCTCACTTCTCTTTGTGCACCCTAAGTACCAAAAACTACGCAGAAATAAACAAGGCAGAAACTGAAACGCATGAGAGTCAATATTTTCGCCAAGGCTAAAACCGCGCCAAAGACCAAAACTCTGGCCGCAATCGGGTGTGCAGCGCTGAGCTTCGTCGCTACAGCATGCGGTGCGGACGCAGAGTCGAACGAGGCTGCCGACAACAAAGGAGAACTCACTGTCACTGATGTCGCAGGTCGCACTGTGACCTTCGACAAGCAGCCAGAACGAGTCGTGCTCGGTGAAGGCCGCGCCATGTTTGTCACCGCGATGCTTGACCACGAAAACCCGGGTGACCACGTTGTCGCCATGGGCAGCGATTTGCATTCGGGCGCGCCGTCGTTTGAAACCAAGCTTTTCGAGACGAACCCCGAGCTGAAAGACATGCCGACCATCGGCAATATCGCCAAGGGCGATGTCACAGTTGAAAACCTCATCTCCCACGACCCAGACGTGGTCGTCATGACCCTTGACCACAAGAAGGCCGCGGAGCAGTCCGGTTTCCTCACCAAGCTCGATCAGGCAGGTCTGAAGTACGTATTCACCGACTTCCGGCAAAAGCCCCTGGAGAATACCGCCAAGTCCGTCGAGCTCCTCGGCCAGATCGTCGATGAGCAGGACAATGCCAAGAAGTTCACCGACTTCTACACAAAGCGCGTCAACGAGATCACCGAACGTGCCGCCAAGCTCGAAGACAAGCCAAAGACCTTCGTCTGGCGAGCAGCCGGCCTCAAGGATTGCTGCTCGACCGTCAACAAGTCCAACCTCGGTGACCTTGTCACAGCAGCCGGCGGTGAGAACCTCGGAGACAGCCTCCTCGACACCGAATCGGGCGACGTGACCGCAGAGAAGGTCCTGTCCGTCCAGCCGGAGAAGATCATCGCCACCGGTGGTTCTTGGGCGCTCGATCCGAAGAAGCCGGAAGTGCTGCCACACGTCGAACTCGGCTACACCGCCACCCCAGAGACCGCACAGCGCACTCTGGAAGGCCTGCTGAAGACTCCGGGTTTTGACACCCTGACCGCGCCGAAGAAGGGGGACCTGTACGCCGCCTTCCACCAGTTCTACGACTCGCCGTACAACGTCTTCGCCCTCGAGCAATTCGCCAAGTGGATTCACCCCGAAGAGTTCGCTGACCTCGACCCAGTCGCTGACTTCGCCAAGTTCCACAAGGACTACCTACCCTTCGAACTCAGCGGCACCTTCTTCGCCGCGCTGGAGCCGACCAAGTAACCCATCTTCCACCATCGAAGAAGGAATCCGATGACTTACACCAATCTGCACGCTCCCGCGTCAGGGCTTGACGACGAACCCCGCGAGCCCACCTCCACCAACGACAGTGGCGGTCAAGAGTCGCAGCCCGCCACCGAACAGCACGAGTGTCCGTCGTCAAGCACGACCTACGACTCTGCGCGACAGTACCGACGACGCTCCGCCCGGAAGATTGCCGTTATTGCGGTGCTGGTGGGGCTGGCCGTGTGCGCGTTTGTAGTAGCGACGATCGTGGGGCCGATGTCACTGAGTGTGGGGGATGTCGTGCGGGGTATCGTGAGCCCGAATGACGTTGATGAAACCACTCGTACGGTGCTGTGGAAGCTGCGCCTTCCTGCATCAGTGATGGCAGTGCTGATTGGTGCAGCGCTGTCGCTTGCCGGTGCACAGATGCAGACAATCCTCGACAACCCACTGGCGGAGCCGTTTACCCTCGGTATTTCGGCTGCAGCGGCGTTCGGTGGGGCGGCATCGATTGTGCTGGGCTGGGTGATTATTCCGCATGCGCAGTTCAACCTGGCGGCCGTGGCCTGGGTATCATCCGTCATCGCGGTGGCGATTGTGGCGGCGGCGTCGGTATGGCGCGGCTCGGGTAAGGAATCGATGATTCTGCTGGGTATTGGTCTGGTGTTTCTATTCCAAGCGCTGTTGGCGCTGTTGCAATACCGCGCGACTACCGAGGCGCTCCAGCAGATTGTGTTCTGGACGATGGGCTCGCTACAGCGCGCGAACTGGGTGGCCAACGGCATTATTGCGGCGGCGCTGCTGATCGCCATTCCGTTCACCATTCGCTATGCGTGGGCGCTGACGGTGTTGCGGCTTGGCGATGCCCGCGCAAAAGCCGTGGGCATCAATGTGGATAGGCTGCGCATTGCGACGCTGATTGTAGCCTCGCTGCTGGCGGCAACCGCAGTGGCCTTTGCCGGCATCATCGGCTTCATCGGACTGGTCGGTCCACACATTGCGCGCATGCTGGTCGGTGAAGAACAGCGCTTCTTTGCCCCGGCATCGATGGCGGCAGGCGCGGCGCTGCTGGCGGCAGCTCATGCGGTATCCATCACGGTGGTGCCGGGTGTGGCAGTGCCGATTGGCATCATTACCGCAATCGTCGGTGTCCCATTTTTTGTTGGCTTGGTTTTCCTGCGTAAGAGGACGGTGTGGAACTAATGGGCGTATTTCTCGATGTCAACGAAGTAGCTGCAGGCTATGGTAAGCGGAAGGTGCTGCGCGGGGCCTCAGTACGCACGCTGAAGCCCGGTACGGTGACGGGTTTGCTCGGGCCAAACGCTGCGGGTAAGTCCACACTGATGACCACTCTGGCGGGGATTCGAAAGCCCATGTCCGGGGAGATTGCACTGACCCGTGACAATGAGCGGGTCATCGGCTCCGAACTGCGCGATGTGGTGGGCTACGTGCCGCAGGATCTGCCGGCTAGCGCCTCGCTGACCGCATTCGAATCGGTACTGGTCTCTGGTCGGCGCGCCGGGCGTCTGCGCGTGCGCGGCTCCGAGATTGAGCACACGGCGGAGGTTCTCCGGAAGGTTGGTATTGAGCACCTTGCCGACCGCTTCGTCGGCGAGCTCTCCGGCGGTCAGCGTCAGCTCGTCGCCGTCGCGCAGATGTTTGTCCGCGATCCCGAGGTCATGCTTCTCGACGAACCCACCTCCGCCCTCGACCTGCGCCACCAGGTGGAACTCCTACAGCTCGTCCGCGCGGAGGTCGCCTCACGGAGCTCCTTGGCGCTCGTCGCAATCCACGATCTCAATCTCGCAGCCCGCTACTGCGATGAGCTTGTCATGCTTCACGACGGCCACGTGGTTGCCCAGGGGAGTCCGGCTGACGTTCTCACACCGGATCTTTTGGCCCGCGTCTATGGAATTCGAGCCCGCGTGCTTAATGATGGAGGCGTTCCTGTGGTGTGTCCTATTGAGGAAGACCAGGTTTCTGAGGCCGCATAGTGCGGATTTGGCTGGGATGCGGGGCATTTCGCTAATCGCCCCAGCCAAGTGGTAACATCTTTTCTCGTTGCACTTGTTGTGCTTGTGCCACACGCCCCCGTAGCTCAGTGGATAGAGCGCCGGTTTCCGGTACCGAAGGTCGGAGGTTCGACTCCTCTCGGGGGCACGTCTTATCCCTTAAGCGGTTAGGTTCGATTAGATTCGCCTGGTTGCTTGAGGGATTTTTGTTTCGGGTGTACCTGGCGGAAGCGGACCAATCCGAGTTACTGACTGCGTTTATGACAAAAATGACCCAAAAAATGGCCTGAAAGTGTCATAAACTCACACAGTTTCACATGTGCAGCCCGTCGGGGGATCCCGGTTAATTGACCGGGCGACGAACCGTACCGTCCGGATAGCGGGCAAAGCGCCCCTCTTCAAAGGGTGCAACCGGATCGTTGGAATCAAACCGCCATGCGCCGAACTCGCCACGCTGGTAGGCATCGAATGCCTCAACGAGCTCTTCGCGGCTATTCGCGACAAACGGGCCATGCTGATACACGGGAGCGCCAATTGGTCGGCCTTGGAGGATGAGCGCGAAGGCCCCCTCGTCACCTGCAGAAATGTCCAGTGCCTCGGTTGAGCGTAGCACTGCGCCCTCTTGCACCAGCGTTTCGCCCTCGATAGTGAGGCTGCCGCGTAGAGAGTAGAGAGTCCGAATTGTCTCGGCATAATTGGTTGGTGGCAACGTTAGCTGTGCGCCCGGCTGCAGGCGCAGCACCCACACGGCTACATCGGAATCTGGTGCAGCGGCCCAGGATTCCGGTGGCGGAGCAAGCGGCTGAGTATCGCCGAATGCGCCCGCGATGACCTTTACGTCGTAGCCGTGGCCATTGTCATCAGTGCCGGTGACATGCGGAGTGTCTTCTGCCCAGAACATCTGGAAGTGCGGCTTTGCCTCCTTGCCTTCGGGCGGCAGGTTCAGCCAAATCTGAAACATGTGGTGAGGATTGGGGCCGTCGTTATGCAGAAGCGGGAACATTTCAGCATGCGCAGTGCCTGCGCCGGTGGTCAGCCACTGCGTGTCGCCGTCGCCGTAACGAGCCTGTGCACCTTCGGAGTCGGTGTGGTCGACGTAACCTTCCTCGACAATCGAGATAGTTTCAAAGCCGCGGTGTGGGTGGGAGGGGAAGCCGGGGACGGTTGTGCCGTGGTACATGGACCAGCCGTCCTTGCCGGAAAAGTCCATGCCGATATTACGGCCGAGTAGAGAGGCATCGGGAGCCATAGTTTGGCCCTTGGCCTGTGGATATAGGTCATAGTGGTGGACGGCAAACAGGAATGGGTCCATACCTGGAAGCTGCGGATTATCGGCTACGGAGAATTTTTGAATGATTGCGCTCATGACAGGCTCCTTTGGCTAGGTTGTTTCATTTTCCATAACGCATTGTTGTCATGTCAATATTCCGAGGTTTGGTTGAAACCGCTGTGGAGCTTCGATTTGAGGTTTAGCCTGGAATCTATGACGGAAACCGAAGTTGCGCTGAAAAGACCCAAAAGCCCTAGTGCAGTATGGGGACAAGCAGTTATCTATGCTGCCATTTTCGGGTTCTTAATCGGAGTCATTGCATGGGCGGGATTGACAACTAAGTGGATTTTTCCCGGTGTGTTGCTACTAATCGCGGTTCAGTTCGTTTTTGATTACCGCAATAGGGAAGGGGTCTTTGACCCGGACTGGGAGGACAATGCCTTCAAATGGGATAAAAGGGCGCGACAAGGTTGGGCTGCAGTCCTTGCGCTGGTTATTGTGCTGGTAGTTGCATCAAATGTGCCGCGGCACCATGTTGGCGCTACCGCTGCGGTGACAATCGTGGCGGTAGCGGTGATGCTATTCGTGTCAGTCAAAAGGTACTGGCCAGGGCGATAACAGGGAGTATTCGCCCCTACCCAGCAATAATCACAATCAAGGTGCGCGGGCCGTGGACACCTTCGACGCGGGAAAGCTCGATATCCGAGGTCGCAGAAGGCCCGGAAATCATAGTGATTGGAGCCGTGGGGTCAACCTCTCGCAGGCGGGAAATGGCCTCCGGAATGCCAGAGACAATCGTTTCTGCTGGGACGACACAAATATGCTTATCCGGCACCAAGGTCAGGGCTCGGCGCCCGGAGGTAGCGGAGCCGTCCAGGAAAATGGTGCCGGTCTCCGCGCAGGTAACCGCAGAGCTGGTGACAATGGCATCGAGTTCGTCCAGTTCGCGGGCGTTGAAACCGGTATCGACGCGGATTTCGGTCGCCCCTTCAGCAGTCTCGCCAGAGCCAAGCCCCGCAACCCAGTCGCGGTCCAAGCCCTCGGGGATACCAATCAGCGAGGCCCCAACATCCGCAATTGCCTTCTTCACAGCCTCATTGATGTCGGTTGCCGAGCTGCCACAGCGGCGCACGTCGGCTTTGTAATCGGCGATGCGCTCGTCGGCAAGCGAAATGATCTCTTTGGCCGTCAGGTCGGAGGAGCGCTCGTAGTCGCGGGGGATGTCGAAATGCGCGCCGGGCTCGCCAGGGATGATGCCCACGTCAGAGGCCAAGTCACGGCCTTCGAAGGCGATTTTCTGAGCATTGCGGATACGCTCGAGGATTTCGCTCTTGGCAATGTTTGCGGATGCTGAGGAGTGGGACATCGCTAGGCCTCCTTGTTGGTCGCGTCAGGCTTGCCGGATGTGTCGGACGAGTCAGATTGATCAGAACTCGACAGCCCATTAATCTTCGTCGGAACCTGATTGGTCGATTCGCGGGTCAGCTGCGCCGAGAAATCCTTCGAACCCCACAGTGAGCGGAACGGCTTCTTCGGCGGAACCGGCGTATCTCGCACATCCGACCACCCGCTGAGGAAGAGCGGCAGGGCGTGAATCTCGCCGTCCTTCAAACCGAGTACGCGGGCGAGGGAGGCCATCTTTGCGCTCATGTTCCAGAGCTTCTGATTGCCCATGATGAACCCGAGCGTGGCAAACAGCTTGCCCTCCACCGGCGGGCGGTGCTCCGTGACCTTACGGTGACGCAGCTCCAGCAGTGCCGCAGGGATGTCAATTCGCACCGGGCAGACCTCAAAGCAAGCCCCGCACAGCGAGGACGCATAGGGCAGCGAAGCATTCGGATCATCGTAGGAATCCATCCCAGTGAGCTGCGGGGACAAAATCGCACCAATCGGGCCCGGGTAGACCGAACCGTAAGCGTGACCGCCCACGTGCTCATAAACAGGGCAGATATTCAGGCATGCCGAGCAGCGAATGCACTTCAGCGCTTCACGCCCAATCGGATCTGCAAGAGTGGCCGAGCGCCCATTGTCCAGCAAAACAATGTGGAAATTCTTCGGGCCGTCGCCGTCGGTCGTTCCCGTCCACAGAGAGGTGTAGGGATTCATACGCTCGCCTGTCGACGACCGTGGCAGTAGCTGCAAGAAGACTTCCAGATCCTGGAAGGTGGGAAGCAGCTTCTCAATACCCATCACCGAAATCAGTGTTTCCGGCAGTGTGAGGCACATACGGCCGTTGCCCTCTGACTCGACGACGGCTACCGTGCCGGTTTCGGCCACACCGAAGTTGGCGCCGGAAATCGCAACCTTGGCCTCCATAAACTGCTCGCGCAGGAACTTGCGGGATGCCTCGGCGAGATCGGCCGGATTGGCTTTCAGGTCCGGGGCGACTCCGGGGATTCCATTGAGGAAGATCTCGCGGATGTCTTCGCGATTGCGGTGGATAGCAGGAACCAGGATGTGGCTCGGCATGTCGTCGGCAAGCTGAACGATGAGTTCCGCCAAGTCGGTTTCGCGGGCGGTGATGCCGGCGTCGGCAAGCGCTTCGTTCAAGCCGATTTCCTGTGTGGCCATCGACTTAATCTTGACGACCTTTTCTTCGCCGGTCTCTTTCACCAAGTCCGTGATGATGCGGTTTGCCTCGGCGGCATCGCGCGCCCAGTGGACGTGACCACCGGCGTTCGTAACCGACTCTTCGAACTGCTCCAACAGCTCCGGCAGACGCGCCATAACATCGCGCTTGATGTGGCTGCCCGCGAGCCGCAGCTGCTCCCAGTCATTCTTCTCGGCTACGACATGCGCGCGCTTCTGACGAATCGAACGCGTGGCATGACCGACATTTTCGCGCATGCGAGTGTTCTTGAGCTCCTCGTGCGCTGCGGCCGTGAACCCGCGCGTACCGCGCAGATGCCCGACGTTGTGCGGCGCGCGGGGAGGAAGGGCTGGCATGCCGACGTTAATTGCGACCATTACTGTTCACCTCGCAGGGAAGCTTCTTGGCGGTTGTGCACATCAAACGGGGTCTCCTTGGTGGAGGCCAGAATCTCGGCCATATGGATGGCGTGCACGCCAGAGTCCTGGCGACGCAGCGCGCCACCGATATTGAGCAAGCAGGAAGCATCGCCAGCGGTGACGAACTCCGCTTCCGTAGTGCGGATATTGGCTGTCTTGTCGGCAACCATTGCAGCGGAAGTCTCCGCATTTTTCACCGCGAAGGTGCCGCCGAAACCGCAGCACTCCGCCGCGCCGGGCAGCTCGCGCAGATCGATTCCATCGACTGCGCTGAGCAGTCGCCACGGACGGTCACCCACCTTGAGCACCCGCAAGCTGTGGCAGGTGGAGTGGTAGGTCACTGAGTGGGGGAAGTAAGCACCGACGTCAGTCACACCAGCGACATCGGTGATGAACTCGGAGAGATCCAGCGTCTTGTTCGCGCAGGCCTGTGCCGCGTGGACTTGGGCACGGGTACCGTAGCGGCCCGCAATCATCGGATGCTGGTGGCGAACGGCGCCGGCGCAGGAACCGGACGGGGCGACAACGTAATCAATCGAGGAATCTGCAAAAGCATCAGCGTAGGTGTCCAGCTGAGGAAGGACTTCCTTCTGGTACCCGGTGTTGACGTGCATTTGGCCGCAGCAGGTTTGTTGTGGTGGAAAGACCACATCGCATCCTAGGCGCGTGAGAACTCTGGCGGTCGCACTCACTGCATCTGGAAACATCATGTCCCCGATGCAGGTCGCGAAAAGTGCTACTTTCACGGTCGCTCCAAAATGGGTTGAGGGGTAAGGCAATAATTTCCTACCTGAATGCTACGCCTAGACCCGGATTAAATCTGTTCTCAACCTGAATTCGGCTGGATCGTGAAAGCGGTGTAGGACAGCCGGAGGCGGTGGCCTGCAGATACCCCTCAAATCAATCTTTTGGTGGCTGATGTTTCCACGACCGCGATTGACCTAATAGGATAGGCAATCGTGAATCCTGCTGATCTTGCTGTACTAGTCCGAAAAGTCACCGTCGAGGTTTTGACTGCCCACGATGCCGATGTCTCTATCGTGCCGGAAAACCCGACCGTCGAGCGTCCGCGTAACCCTGAGCACGGCGACTACGCAACCAATATCGCCATGCAGCTGGGCAAGCGCGTCGGCATGGTGCCGCGTGACTTGGCAACTGAAATTGCCACAGCGCTCGGCGCTTCTGAGGGCATCGATGAAGCAACCATCGCAGGCCCGGGCTTTATTAACATCCGCCTGGCCTCCGATGCCCAGGGCAAGATCGTCGAGGACGTCCTGGCAGCGGGGGAGAAGTGGGGTCATGCCGACTTCAACTCCAACCTCGACGTGAACCTGGAGTTCGTCTCCGCAAATCCGACCGGGCCGATCCACCTGGGCGGTACTCGCTGGGCAGCAGTCGGTGACGCTCTCGGTCGTGTCCTGTCCGCCACCGGTGCCAAGGTCACCCGCGAGTACTACTTCAATGACCACGGTCGCCAGATTGACCGCTTCTCCGACTCCTTGGTTGCCGCCGCTCGCAACGAGCCGACTCCGGAAGATGGCTACGGCGGAGAGTACATCCGGGACATCGCCGCTGCTGTGCTGGAGAAGATCCCGCAGGCACTCGAGGGCTCTGAGGAAGAGGTCCAGGAGCACTTCCGCGCCATCGGCGTGGACATGATGTTCGAGCACATCAAGAAGTCTCTGCACGAGTTCGGCACCGATTTCGACGTTTACTTCCACGAAAACTCGCTGTTCGAGTCCGGTCAGGTGGAAGCAGCTGTCAATTCCCTGAAGGAAAACGGCAAGCTCTACGAAGCTGACGGCGCATGGTGGCTGAAGTCCACCGATTACGGTGACGACAAGGACCGCGTGGTCATCAAGTCCGACGGCGACGCAGCCTACATCGCAGGTGACATCGCCTACGTTAAGAACAAGTTCGACCGCGGCCACAACCTGTGCATTTACATGCTGGGTGCCGATCACCACGGCTACATCGCACGTCTGCGTGCCGCCGCTGCAGCGCTCGGCTACAACGCCGATGGCGTCGAGGTGCTCATCGGTCAGATGGTCAACTTGCTTCGCGACGGCAAGGCTGTCCGGATGTCCAAGCGTGCGGGCACAGTGGTCACCTTGGACGACCTGGTTGAGGCAATCGGCGTCGATGCTGCTCGCTACTCGCTAATCCGTTCCTCCGTGGACTCCAGCCTGGATATTGACCTGGGGCTGTGGGCTTCGCAGTCCAGCGACAACCCGGTCTACTACGTCCAGTACGGTCACGCTCGTCTGTGCTCAATCGGTCGCCGTGCCGAAGAGGCCGGTGTGACCAGCGAAGGCGCTGACTTCTCCCTGCTGGTAGAGGACCGCGAAGGTGAGCTCATCCGCACTATCGGTGAGTTCCCGGCCATCATCAAGTCTGCTGCTGACCTGCGGGAACCACACCGCATTGCCCGTTACGCTGAGCAGCTTGCCGGTGTCTTCCACCGCTTCTACGACACCTGCCAGATCCTGCCAAAGGCAGACGAAGAGGTATCCGAGCTACACCGTGCTCGTCTCGGCCTGGCTGAGGCTACCCGCCAGACGCTGGCCAATGCTCTGCAGCTGCTCGGTGTTACTGCACCTGAGCGCATGTAGTCGAACGCGCCCGTAAAACTACACCCCGTTGCTCCGCCCGGGTAACGGAGAAAGAGAGCTGTTTCGTGCCTATCGACGGCAATGGTTTCGAACTGGGTGGCTACACCCGACCCGACTCCACCCAATTTAATGAACTACCAGCGCATGTCTGGCCAACTACCGCCCGTCGTCGGGGCGCTGACGAAGAGAATCCCGGCTCGGTGGAAATTGGTGGCGTGAGCCTGGTCGACATTGCCAAGGAGTTTGGCACTCCGGTTTTTGTCGTCGATGAGCAGGACTTCCGCTCTCGCTGCCGCTCGATGGCCAAGGCCTTCCGCGGCGCGGAGAATGTCCACTACGCATCCAAGGCTTTCCTGTCGAAGACCATTGCCCGCTGGGTAATGGAGGAGGGGCTGCATCTCGATGTCGCCTCGGGCAACGAGATGGCTATCGCTCTGGCGGCGGGTTTCCCAGCCAAGGACATGACCTTCCACGGCAACAACAAGTCCACCGCTGAGCTGCGTGATGCTATCTCCGCTGGCGTGGGCAAGATTGTGCTTGACTCCCGTTCGGAGCTGCGTCGCCTGTCCCAGGTGGCGGCTGAAGCAGGCGTGGTGCAGGACGTGCTCGTTCGCGTGAAGCCCGGTGTGGAAGCGCACACCCACGAGTTCATTGCTACTGCGCATGAAGATCAGAAGTTCGGCTTTTCCCTCGCGTCCGGTTCGGCGCTGGAAGCTGCCAACCTCGTAGAAGAGGACGACAATCTGCGCCTGGTTGGTCTGCACTGCCACATCGGCTCCCAGATTGTCGATTCCGACGGTTTCATTCTCGCCGCCGAGCGCGTGTTCTCACTGGTGGAAAAGCTGGTCGAACGCCACGGCACTGAAATCTCGGAACACTTCAACACCCTCGACCTCGGTGGCGGTTTCGGAATCGCCTACACCGCAGGCGAGCAGCCCCTCGACGTTGCTCCGCTTGCCGACGAGATCCTCACTGCCGTAGACAAGCTTGCGCAGCGTATCGGCATTGCGACTCCGACAGTGGCTGTTGAACCAGGTCGTGCCATCGTTGGCCCGTCCATGGTCACGGTGTACGAAGTGGGCACTTTGAAGGATGTGACCATCGATGACGGCATGACCCGTCGTTACGTATCGGTCGATGGCGGCATGAGCGACAATATTCGTCCGGCGCTTTACGGCTCGAACTATGATGGTCGCGTTGTTAATCGCGAGGTGTCCGGTTCCAGGATTCCCACCCGCGTCGTCGGAAAGCACTGTGAATCGGGAGACATTCTGATTAACGATGCGAACTACCCGAACGACATTGTCGAGGGTGATCTGTTCGCGCTCGCTGCTACTGGGGCATACTGTTACGCAATGGCCAGCCGCTACAACATGCTGACGCGACCACCAGTAGTGTCGGTATGCGATGGTCAAGTGACCCAAATATTAAGACGAGAAACCGTACAAGACTTACTAAGCCTGGAGTGTGAAACGCCACGATGACTGCCGCAACGAATAATCCTGGAAAGGGCGAGGGCCACAAAGTTGGTGTCGCTATTTTAGGTCTTGGCACAGTCGGTACTGAGGTTTACCGCCTGCTCAACGAGAAGGCTGAGGACTTCGAGCGCCGCATCGGCGGACCGGTCGAGGTCGTTGGTATTGCTGTGAGCGACAAGACCAAGCCGCGTCCGAATGTGGATCAGGATCTTCTTACCGACGATGCTTTTTCGCTGGTTCAGCGCGATGACGTTGACCTGGTAGTCGAGGTCATCGGCGGCATTGATTACCCACGTCGCGTTGTGCTGGAGGCACTGCGTGCCGGCAAGTCGGTCGTGACCGCCAACAAGGCACTCGTCGCCGCTCACGGCGAGGAGCTCTCTGAGGCTGCCGATTCCTCGGGTGTCGACCTTTTCTTCGAGGCAGCTGTGGCTGCAGCTATCCCGGTCGTCGGGCCGCTGCGCCGTTCGCTGGCCGGTGACACTGTCAATAAGGTCATGGGTATTGTCAACGGCACTACCAACTTCATCCTTGATGCGATGGACTCCACTGGTGCGGACTACGACGAGATGCTGGCAGAGGCCACCCGCCTGGGTTACGCCGAGGCCGACCCGACTGCAGACGTCGAGGGCCACGATGCCGCTTCCAAGGCAGCTATTCTGGCCAGCCTGGCATTCCACACCCGCGTGACTGCTGATGATGTTCACTGCGAGGGTATTACCGAGATCACCGCTGACGACATCGCAGCCGCCAAGAGCGCAGACTGCACCATTAAGCTGCTGGCTACCTGTGAGCGGGTTACGGACGAAAATGGCAAGGAGTCCATTTCCGCCCGCGTGTACCCAGCGCTGATTCCACGTCGTCACCCGCTGGCAACTGTGCGTGAGTCTTTCAACGCTGTCTTCATTGAGGCCGAGGCCGCTGGTCGCCTGATGTTCTACGGCAACGGCGCTGGTGGTAATCCGACCGCCTCCGCAGTGCTCGGTGACCTCGTTGCAGCTGCTCGCAACATTGTCCACGGTGGTCGCGCACCGGGAGATTCCACCTACGCTAACCTGCCGATTCTCGACTTCGGTGACGTTCGCACCCGCTACCACATCGACCTGCACGTCGACGATCGCGTCGGAGTGCTTGCCGATGTCGCTCGTACCTTCTCTGATCACAACATCTCCCTGCGCACCGTCCGCCAGGAAGAGGGCGCCAACGGCGCTCGCCTGGTCATCGTGACCCACAAGGCACTGGAGAAGGATTTGGAAGCAACGGTCGATGAATTGCGCGCCAACGACGCGGTTTTGGCCGTCAACAACGTCATTCGTATCGAAGGAATGGATATCTAAATGGCACAGGAGCTTTTCCCGGGTCAGAAGGTCACCGTCACGGTTGCAGGTTCGTCAGCGAACTTGGGCCCGGGCTTCGACACCCTGGGGTTGGCAGTTGCGCTCTACGACATCGTCGAGGTCGAGGTCATCGAGTCCGGTGTCGTCGTTGAAATTCACGGCGAGGGCGAAGTCGACCTGCCGCGCAACGAATCTAATCTGGTTTTGCGCGCGATTCGCGCGGGCCTTCGCGCCGCAGGAGTCGAGGCACCGGGGCTGAAGGTTATTTGCCACAACACCATTCCGCAGTCGCGCGGTCTAGGCTCTTCCGCAGCCGCCGCCGTTGCTGGTGTCGCTGCCGCTAACGGTCTGGCGGGCTTCCCGCTTACCGATGACCAGGTAATCCAAGAATCCTCGGTATTCGAAGGCCACCCGGATAACGCTGGCGCATCCGTTCTCGGCGGGGCAGTGGTCAGCTGGACTGACAAGCCTGTCGATGGTCGCACCGCACCTCAGTACCGAGCAGTGAGCATTCCGGTGCATGAGTCCATTCAGGCGACCGCACTCGTACCGGCATTCCACGCCTCCACGAATGCAGTCCGTCAGGTGCTGCCGAGCGATGTTTCGCATGTCGACGCTCGTTTCAATGTCTCCCGTACTGCGGTTATGACCGCAGCGCTGCAGTCCCACCCGGAACTGCTGTGGGAGGGAACGCGAGATCGCCTGCACCAGCCGTACCGCTCCGACGTGCTGCCGGTGACCGCAGAGTGGGTCAACCGCCTGCGCAACCGTGGCTACGCGGCATTCCTCTCGGGTGCTGGTCCGACCTGTATGGTTCTGGGAACTACTGCAGTAGATGAGAAGATCTTGGACGATGCCCGCGAGGCTGGCATCAAGGTCATGGAGCTGGGAATCGGTGAGCCGGTTAAGGTCGTGGTCGACGGCTAAGCCGCAGCTGCGGCCAGGTGCCGGGCCAGTGGCTTAGCCTGCTACCTACTTTTCGCCCGGCCCCTTCAGTTTCACGATGCTGTACTGACCTGCGCTCAAGTGCGAGCGCAGGTCTTTCTTGTCGAACTTGCCCACTGAGGTCTTATCGATTGAGTCCACGAAGGCCCAGTACTCCGGCAGCATCCACTTTGGCAGCTTTGGCCGCAGTTCATCGCGGAGCATTTCAGCGGTCTCCTTGCTCTGTTCAACTTCCGGCATCAGCACCGTAATGGCCAGTGGGCGCTCACCCCACTTTTTATCTGGCATGCCGATAATCGCGCACTCGAGTACCTGTGGGCTTTCCATTACGAAGTTTTCCAGCTGAGCGGAGTAGATCCACTCACCACCGGAACGAATGACATCGCGAGCACGGTCATGAATAGTCAGGTAGCCGTCGTGAGTAATCGAGCCGACATCGCCAGTGCGGAGCCACCCGTCCTCGGTGAACTGTTCGCTAGCCTCGTCGACCTCCGCACCGCGGAAGAAGTGCGCGGTGCCTCCATCTTGAGCCTCCGGAGAGCTGTAGTAGCCTCCGGTGACCGTGTTGCCGCGCACCTGCAGCTCACCCTGGTTGCGGTCATGCAGGTCGAGCACGCGGTCGTTGTCATCAACAATGCGGAACTGCATGATGTCCGGGAAACGTCCTTGGCTGACACGGTAGCGTTCGCGGGCCTCACCGGAGGCGCCGTACGGAGGTCGTGCCACGGTACCGATAGGCGAAGTCTCGGTCATGCCCCAGAAGTGGATGACGTCGACACCGTAGCGCTCTTCCCAGAGCCGAATCAGTGCAGGCGGGACAGGGGAACCGCCCGAGAAAATCTCCTGCAGGCTCATGCGCTTCGGAGGATTGCTGAGGTAGTGCGCCATGAGGTTAATCCACAGCGTCGGCACGCCCTGAGCTACGCGCGGCATTGAGGTTTCGATGATTTCTGCCAGACGTGGTGCGGACAGGTCCGCGCCGGGGAAGATTAGCGACGCCCCGCACATGAAGGAGGCCAGCGGCACGCCCCAGGACAGGACGTGATAAATGGGCACACAGCAAAGCCACGGGTTTCCATGCGAAATGGCAAAGGAGTCAGTGGTGCGCATATTCAGGCTGTGCAAGTACAGCGAACGGTGGCTGTAGACGACACCTTTAGGTGCGCCCTCGGTGCCCGTCGAATAGCACATGGCTGCACCGGAGTTTTCGTCGAGCTCAGGCCAGTCGAAGCGGCTGGGGCGTCCGTCGATGAGTGATTCGTAGGAGTACCACGGGATGCCAGCCGGCAGTTGCTCAGCCACATCCGACAAATCACCGATACCGATAATGATGACAGCGCGGACGCGCGGGCAGTGCGGAAGAACCTCGGCGAGCAGTTCGATCTCGGTCGGGTCCGCGATGATGACCTGGTCATCGGCGTGATTGATAATGTGCACAATCTGATCCGGCATGAGCTGCTTGTTCAGCGGCTGGAATACCGCGCCCATGGAGGCGACGCCGAGGAAGACCTCGAAGTGTTCGGCGCAGTTGTACATCAGGGTAGCGATGCGCTGATCCCCGTCGATGCCGAGCTCATCGCGAAGTGCATGTGCCAGCGCACTAGCGCGTGCGGCGATGGCGGCAAAAGTGGTGGTCTCGGGGCCGTCACTGTTCCAGGAGGTCACCGGAGTCCGACCGTGAATGGTGCGACCGTATTCCACAATCTGAGCGATATTGAGAGGAATATGAGGCATCGTACTGCGCATGAGCTCTACAGTACCGACTCACAGCCCCGCGACCTAGCGAAACGCAGGTGAGAACTAGTGTTGCTACCTGACTATTTGGTGACTATCCTTGGGCAATAGGTCGTTTTCAATACGCGGCTAGATACGTACTTCTTCATGTACTCCGCATGCCGTTGACCTTCGCAGTTGTTCACACAACGCGATGGCGCAACGTGACATTGAAAACACATAAATCAGTAGTGCGACTACATAGTCTTGCGGTGCTGTGGACCTAAAATTTCCTAACCATCTTCAGCCCGGACGCTCGGGTTTGAGATGCGGAAATAATGTAGGCAAGATGCCTCGGTTTAGTTTCAACGTCGAGGTCTTTTGCCTGGCTTTTTCGATAGTTTCCCGTCAGCTGCGGCTACTTTTCCGCACGTGGTAAAGGTTCGACGACGGAGCACACGCGGTGGCGGGCAGTAAGAGCGAAAAAGTGTCAATGACATAGCCCCCTGTAGAGAGTGACTGCAGGGAAGGTCGATGAAAGGACATCCGTGACCGATACGGACACCACTGCCACGGCAGGCGGCCCAGAGAATCTTGCGGCCCTCCGAATGGCAGAACTGCGTGAAATCGCTTCCAGCAAGGGCATTCGCGGCATCTCCGCCATGCGCAAGCATGAGCTGATTGAGGCCATTAAGAATGGTGCCCCGGCTGCTGGTTCCGCTCCAGCTCGGAAATCTCGCGCGAAGAAGGCTGCGGCTGGGGCTGCGGATACCGGCTCCAAGGCGAAGGATGCCAAGGAATCGCCGTCGGAAAGCGCGGATAAGGGTTCCAGTAAGAGCGCCGACAAGAGCGACAAGGGCAACGACAAGCGAGACGACGCCAACGCGGATGGTCGCGAGGAGATGTCCCGTTCTCAGCAGCGTCGAAATCGTCGTAACCGTGCTCGTCAGCGCGAGCAGGAGAATCAGGACGATCGCAGCAACGATAGCCGCGACGATTCCGATAACGGCAACGACCGCGGTGATCGCAACGACAATCGCAACGATCGTAATGATCGTAATGACCGCGGTGATCGCAACGACCGTAATAACCGCAACGATCGCAACAACCACGATCGAGACAACGACGATGAAGGCCGCGGCAACCGCAACAACCGCCGCGGTCGCAACAACAATCGCAATAACGACCGCAATAACCATGACGATGACGGTCGTGGCAACCGTAACCGCCGCAACCGTCGCAATCGCCGCGACCGTCGCGGACGCGATAACAACGGTGGGGGACACGGCGGTCAGGACGAGATCCGCGAGGATGACGTTCTCCAGCCGGTGGCTGGCATCGTCGATGTGCTAGATAACAAGACCGCATTCGTGCGCACGTCCGGATACCTGCCGGGCTCTAACGATGTGCTGGTGTCCGCGCAAATGGTTCGTAAATACGGTCTGCGCAAGGGCGACGCCGTCACTGGTCAGGTCCGCATGCCGCGTGAGAATGGCTCGGGCCAGGTCACTCATGGCAACGGCCGTAATCGCCGCAAGTACAACCCGCTGGTCAAGGTCGAAACTGTAAACGGCATCGATCCGGAGCAGGCAAAGCAGCGGCCGAACTTCGCTAAGCTCACCCCGCTGTACCCGAACCGTCGCCTGCGTCTGGAGACCGAGCAGAAGATCCTCACCACTCGCGTCATCGACCTGATTATGCCGATTGGTAAGGGTCAGCGTGCGCTCATCGTTTCGCCGCCGAAGGCCGGTAAGACCACGATCCTGCAGAACATCGCGAACGCTATCGCGACGAACAACCCCGAGTGCTACATGATGGTCGTGCTTGTCGACGAGCGCCCGGAGGAAGTCACCGACATGCAGCGCAGTGTCCGTGGCGAGGTTATTGCTTCTACCTTCGACCGCCCGCCGTCAGATCACACGGCAGTGGCCGAGTTGGCTATTGAGCGTGCAAAGCGTCTGGTGGAACAGGGGCAGGACGTCGTCGTACTGCTGGACTCCATTACCCGCCTTGGCCGTGCGTACAACAACTCTTCGCCGGCATCGGGACGAATCCTCTCCGGTGGTGTGGACTCCAACGCTCTGTACCCACCGAAGCGCTTCTTGGGTGCTGCCCGAAACATCGAGGAAGGCGGCAGCCTCACCATCATCGCCACCGCGATGGTGGAGACCGGCTCCGCAGGCGATACCGTCATCTTCGAGGAGTTCAAGGGCACCGGTAACGCCGAGCTGAAGCTCGACCGTAAAATCTCCGAGCGCCGCGTGTTCCCGGCAGTGGATGTCAACCCGTCGGGTACTCGTAAGGATGAGCTGCTGCTCAGCACGGAGGAGGCTCGCATTATGCACAAGCTGCGCCGCATCCTCTCCGCGCTGGAGTCGCAGGCTGCTATTGACCTGTTGATTAAGCAGCTGAAGAAGACCCGGAACAATAAGGAATTCCTGATGCAGGTGGCTTCTTCTGCACCAATGGCCGCCGACGTTGATGTGGACGACATGCTTTAGCTGGGGTTAGCCACGCGGAGTGGTGCCACAGTGCCAGCGGTGCGACAGCGCCACTCCGACCGAAACCACAGCACCTACTAGCATTTCACCCATCACAATCTGAAGGAATATTCAATGGCTAATCAGGTTTCCGCAGTTGACGACATCCTCTCCGAATACCACGGCCTTGAGGCGCAGCTGGCAGACCCCGAGCTGCACAACGACCCGAAGGCTGCCCGTAAGGTCGGCAAGCGCTTCAATGAGTTGCAGCCGGTCATTCAGACTCACAAGAAGTTGACTGAGGTCCAGGATGACCTGGAGGCAGCTCGCGAGATGGCATACGAGGACTCCGAATTCGCAGCTGAGGCTGAGCGTCTCGCTGTCGAGGCAGAGGAGCTCGAGGAAAAGCTCGCCGACCTGCTGGCTCCGCGCGATCCGCACGACAGCGATGACATCGTTATGGAGCTCAAGTCCGGTGCCGGCGGTGAGGAGGCAGCGCTCTTCGCAGGTGAGCTCGCTCGTATGTACCAGCGCTATGCAGAAAAGCACGGCTTTACCACCGAGATTCTCGGGCTGTCCGAGTCTGATCTCGGCGGCGTGAAGGACATGACTATGTCCATCCGAGCTAAGACTCCGTCCCGTGACGGTGCGTGGAGCGTGTTCAAGTTTGAAGGTGGCGTTCACCGCGTGCAGCGCGTGCCGGTTACCGAATCTCAGGGCCGTATTCAGACGTCCGCCGCTGGTGTGCTGGTCTACCCGGAGCCCGACGAGGTCGAAGACATTCAGATTGATGAAAAGGATCTGCGTGTCGACGTCTACCGTTCCTCCGGTAAGGGCGGTCAGGGTGTTAACACGACTGACTCCGCCGTTCGCCTGACGCACCTGCCGACTGGTCTCGTTGTTACCTGTCAGAAGGAACGTTCTCAGATTCAGAACAAGGCCCGCGCTATGCAGGTCCTTGCTGCTCGACTGCAGCAGATGAAGGAAGAGGAGATCGCCGAGGCTGCCTCTGACCAGCGTAAGTCTCAGGTGCGCAACATGGATCGCTCCGAGCGCATCCGCACTTACAACTTCCCGGAGAACCGCGTTTCCGATCACCGCATCGGTTACAAGGCTCACAACCTGGACTCGGTGCTGGGCGGCGACATGGATGACCTGCTCAAGGCCCTCCACGACGCGGAGCGCGCTGAGCGTCTTGAAGCCGAGTAGCCCCACGCCCGCAGAAAATAGCTCGCCGACGTTACCGGATTCCGTCCGTACTCTCGGCGAGCTGTTTCGCTATGCGCGTCGCACGCTTGACGACGCGGCGCTGGCTTCTCCGGATGCCGACGCGCGGGCGCTGTTTGCAGCTGCTATCAATGCGGGACCGGCAGACATCATCTTCCGCGGAGACGAACCGTACACCGATGAGGACGGTCGCAAGTATCTGGCCGAGGTACTGGCCCGCAGAGTGGCTCGTGAGCCACTGCAGCACATCCTCGGTACGGCGCCGATGATGAGCCTGGAACTACAGGTTGGGCCCGGTGTTTTTGTACCCCGGCCGGAGACGGAACTGCTCGCGCAGTGGGCAATCGATCGAGCCTGTGAACTGGTCGCAAGTGGCGTCGTCAAGCCGAAAATCGTTGACTTGTGTACTGGATCCGGTGCGTTGGCGTTGGCGATCGCCGATGCCGTACCCGAAGCGGACGTGGTGGCTGTGGAGCTCTCTGAGCGGGCACGAGCGTGGGCTGCGAAGAATATCGAGACGTACGGCGATGGGCGTGTGCGTCTGATTGCTGGCGATGTCACGGATGTTCAGCTGATTGATGATGGCGCTGAGCTCGCAGAATGGGTAGGCGAGACCGACATTGTTGTGTCCAACCCTCCATATGTGCCCGAAGACACCGAGGTTGCCCCCGAGGTGAGAGCTGATCCGCACTCTGCGGTCTTCGGTGGCGACGATGGGCTAGATGTCATTCGACCTATGATGAACCTAGTGGATGCGCTGGTGCGGCCGGGTGGAGTCATCGGCATCGAGCACGATGACTCTTCAGGAGACGATGTCAGTTCACTGCTAAAGGACACCTGGGATTACGCTGATGTAGAGGTCCACCGTGACTTTGCGGACCGTGACCGTTTTACGGTGGGACGCAAAAATTGATCTTAAAAGCAAACTTTGAAGCAGGAGCACAAATCTGATGAGCAGGATTATGGACTGCAGCACAGATGAAAACCGCGAACGCGCAATTGCAGCAGCAGTAGATGCAGTGAAGGCAGGACGGCTGGTCGTTATGCCTACCGATACCGTCTATGGTCTTGGCTGCGATGCCTTTGATAACCAGGCCGTTGCCTCCTTGCTGCGTGCCAAGCACCGCGGCCCGGATATGCCGGTACCGGTGCTCGTGGGTTCCTGGAACACGATTGAGGGGCTCGTCCGCGAATACTCGCCAGCTGCTCGCACGCTGGTGGAGGCTTTCTGGCCGGGCGGACTGTCGCTGGTTGTGAACCAGGCGCCGAGCTTGCCGTGGAACCTTGGTGATACCGCGGGTACGGTCATGCTGCGCATGCCGCTGCACCCAATTGCTATCGAGATTCTGCGCCGCACCGGTCCGATGGCCGTGTCCAGTGCGAACATCTCCGGCCAGGCACCGGCCACCAATGCCGTGCGTGCCAAGCAGATGTTGGGTGGGGAAGCGGCTGTCTACGTCGACGGCGGCGAAGCCACGATTGGCACCCCATCGACGATTGTCGATATCTCGACTCCAGTGCCGCGGATTCTGCGCGAAGGCGCTGTGTCAGCAGCGGCGGTTGCCGAGGTTTTGAGTACTACGCCCGAGCGACTGCTGGGGCAGTAGTCTTGTCTACCTAAGGCTTTTCCTGTTTAGTATCTGCAGCGATTGTGTGGGTGAGTAGTACCTAGTGGCGGACATGAGCTTATTGGCAGCCCAGTCGGGTGGGGCAGGTGTGCCCATCCGCGAGCTCGCCATGCTCGTTTTAGTTTCCGCTGCTGTCAGTTATTTGCTCACTGGAGTAGTGCGTTTTGTGCTGGTTCGCTCGGGCTGGTTGGATGCGCCCCGCACGCGCGATGTCCACGATATTCCGAAGCCCAGGCTCGGAGGCGTGGCGATGTACTCTGGGGTGGTCGCAGCTATCGCCCTTGCCTCGGTTATGCCGGCCCTCAACCGTGGTTTTCCACCTATGACTCCAGATATGAGGGCAGTTGTGGCGGCCGCGTCGCTCTTGCTAATCGTCGGTATTTGGGATGACCTCTTTGACTTAGATGCCCTTACGAAGTTGGTGGGGCAGGTCGCGGCGGCACTTTTGATGTCATTTATGGGCGTCAATTGGTATCTGCTCTATATCCCTTTCAGTGGCGGCGCCACTCTCATTCTCGATCCAATCATGTCCACAGTCTTGACTGTCCTATTTACTGTGGCATTGATTAACGCCTTCAATTTTGTTGACGGAATTGATGGTCTCGCAGCTGGACTCGGCATGATTGCCGCAGCTGCAATCCTTGTCTATTCGATGGTCATGCTTCACGACCAAGGCGGAACCGTGTCTGCCTATCCACCCGCGATGATCTCCGCGTGCCTCCTCGGCGCTTGCCTGGGCTTCTTGCCGCACAACTTCGAGCCCGCACGCATTTTTATGGGCGATTCCGGTGCCATGATGATCGGCTTGCTGCTCGCAGCGGCATCGGTGTCGGCGTCGGGACGCATCGCGCCCTCCATGTACGGCACCGCTGACGTCATCGCTCTAATCTCGCCGGTTGTGGTCGTCATCGCAGCAATTAGCGTGCCAATGCTCGACTTGTTGCTTGCTGTTGTTCGCCGCGTCAGTCAGGGCAAGTCACCCTTCTCGCCCGACAAAATGCATATTCACCACCGCCTCCTGTCGATGGGACACAGTCATCGCCGCGTGGTGCTAGTGCTTTACCTATGGGTGTCGGTCGTCGCGTACGCCGCCGTTGCCACCACCATTTTCCCCTTTGAATTCGTCGCTCTCACCTTCGGGGTCCTGCTTATCATCGCGGTTGTCTTCACCCTCCGTCGTCGCAATGCGCTTGCCGACGACCGTTCAAGGGGAGCGCGTCCCAGAAGTGGAAGTGGGGTCCGGCAGGTTATAAGACGTCGACGTGGACGCAGAAGGTACAATCTTCGACCGTGACTGAAAAAACAACTCCGGAGCCCGAGTCTAAATACGATGATTCGCGGCGACCGCTGCTGGCTGCTGCTCGCTCGGGCGCAATCGCGCTCGCTGTGATTACCGTGCTTTCGCTGCTGGTCTGGGGTGGCAAAAACGGTATGCCCGGTGTCTGGGGCGTACTCCTTGGAGCGGGCATTAGCGGAAGCTTCGTATTGCTTACCGTTCTAGGCATCCTCTTTACTGCTCGAACTTCGCCGTCCGTTACGCTTGCCGTTGTACTGGGTGGTTGGTTGTTGAAGATTGTCGTACTAATCGGTGTCCTGGTTGTTATTAGAAATCTTGAGTTTTATGACAACATGACTTTCTTCGTCACTGTTGTACTCACTCTGATGGTGACACTCGGTGCAGAAGTGTGGGGAATGTCGCAATCTAACCTCACTTATGTGCAACCAATGAAGGACGAATAGCTCGTTAATAACTTGTTGACCTGCTGAGAGGCTGCAATATGCTTCTAAAACCGCAGGTAATAAGCATATTGTCCAGTTTGTGCAGAAGATGCCACAAATAGAGGCCGAAACCCACAGAGGGGGTCGGCCTCTTTGTTGGATTCGGGGTCGGAAACGCGGGGGTGTACCGGGTGGGGAAAATGAGTCAGAACTGTTATCCTGAGTTTCGGGTAAGACGGCCTGTAGCGAAATAACTATCATTTCCACAGGTACGGTCCCCGTGAGCGCCGTGCTGATGAGCGAATGGAATCCGCGGCGCGACACGTTAAATGACGTCCTTCGCACCGCTTGACAATAGTTCTAGCGGCCCAATCACGGGAGAGAACGCTGAGCGTTACAACACTTGCCGAGATGCGGGGTGAGTTTCACTCACCCAACTTGCAGGAGGAGTATTTCCCGGGTGAACAATTTGGCGACTTCATTTTAGGTGGTAGTGGCGACTGGTACGCCATGGACCGCCTGATGATTGTTCGTCTTTTGATGGCCGTGATCGTCGCCGTGTTCTTCGTCGTCGCAATGCGTCGTCCGAAGCTCGTGCCGACTGGTCTGCAGAACGTTGCGGAGTTGATGCTGGACTTCGTCCGCATCCACATCGCGGAGGAGATTCTGGGTAAGAAGGAGGGGCGTCGTTTCCTTCCGGTTCTGGCCACCATCTTCTTCCTTGTTATCTCGATGAATATTGCGGCTATTATTCCTGGCCTCAATATTTCGCCGAACGCCCGAATCGGTATGCCACTGGTTCTGGCCCTGTTCGCATACGTTGCCTTCATTTACGCGGGCTCGAAGAAGATGGGCTTCTTCAAGTTTGTGAAGTCGGCAGTCGTTATTCCGAACTTGCCACCGGTACTCCACCTCATCGTGGTGCCGATCGAGATTTTCTCCAACTTCGTTCTCCGCCCAGTTACGCTGACCATCCGTCTGATGGCCAACATGCTGGCGGGCCACATGGTTCTAGTCCTGCTTTTCGGTGCCACGAACTTCTTCTTCTGGCAGCTGAATGGTTGGACCGCCCTGTCCGGGTTGACCCTTGTCGCTGCGGTAGCATTCACGCTGTTCGAGATGCTGGTGATTTTCCTGCAGGCATACATCTTTGCCCTGCTGAGCGCCGTCTACATCGAACTGTCGCTGCACGCAGACGAGCACTAACCCATAACTAATGAGGCCGCAACTTCGGCAACAAGGCCTCGCAAATTTAATAGCAAGACCCACTTGACCCACAAAAGCCCCGGGCCTACTTAGAACAATCTTTAATCCGGGGCCATCCTTTAAGAAAGGGAACGGTTCATAATGAACGACGTCATCCTCTCCGCCCAGGACGCTGTCCAGGCTGTCGACACCAACGCTGGCCTGAAGACCATCGGTTACGGTCTGTCCACCCTGGGCCCGGGCCTCGGTATCGGTATCGTCGCCGGCAAGACCGTTGAGGGTATGGCACGCCAGCCTGAGATGGCCGGCCAGCTGCGTACCACCATGTTCCTGGGCATTGCCTTCACTGAGGCTCTCGCCCTAATCGGCCTGGTCGCAGGCTTCGTTTTTGTTTAAGTCCGGACCTCAGGCGGAGAACACGTAAACCATGACAGATTTCACCTTTTTGCTAGCTGCGGGTGACCTCCCGATGGGAGAGTCCATCAACCCGCTGCTGCCAAAGACCTATGACATCGTCTGGTCCGTTGTCCCGCTGGTAGTTATCCTGGTTCTCTTCTGGAAGCTCGTTCTTCCGAAGTTCCAGGAGGTCCTGACCGAGCGGGAGGACCGGATTGAGGGCGGCATTGAACGCGCTGAAGCTGCACAGGCTGAAGCCAAGGCCGCTCTGGAAAAGTACAACAGTCAGCTCGCAGAGGCCCGTACTGAAGCAGCAAAGATTCGCGACGAAGCCCGTGCACAGGGTCAGCGTATCATTGCAGACGCTACGACCAAGGCTAATGACGAGAGCGCACGAATCATCGAGTCCGGTGAGAAGCAGCTCGCTGCCCAGCGTGAGCAGGTAGTCGCAGAGCTGCGCAAGGAAATGGGCCAGAACTCCATCAATCTCGCTGAGCGCCTTCTGGGCGAGCAGCTTTCCGACGACGTTCGTAACTCGTCGACGATTGACAACTTCTTGTCCAACCTTGACACCGTGGCCCCGGCCGGAAAGTAGGCGACATGCACGCAGCAAGCCGCGAATCCCTGGCAGCCCTTAGCCAGCGACTGGACGCCGCTATCGGTGGCGACAATGTCGCTGTTGCTCAGGCTGCTCAGACTGGTTCCGAGCTTTTCGACATCGTCGAGGTCCTGGACTCCGACCGCGGCCTGCGTGTCGCTGTCGCCGACACCTCGGCGACTGCGGAACAGCGTTCCGGCCTTGTCCGGAGCCTGTTCGCGGGCAAGGTATCTGAGACGACTCTTAACCTCGTCGTGGATGCTGCCGCGCAGGTATGGTCCACCCCGCGTGAAATGCGTGAGGGTTTGGTAGAGCTGGGCCGTCGAGCCCTCCTTCGCTCTGCCGAAGGCCAGGGACAGCTTGAGACTGTTGAGTCTGAGCTGTTCCAACTGGGACACATCCTGGCTGAGCAGTCGCAGCTTGAACAGCTGCTGGCCGACAAGGCCGCAACCCCCGAAGCCAAGCGTGGGCTCCTCGCCTCTGTGCTGTACGGCAAGGTCACTTCCGTGACCGAAACCCTGGCACTGCAGGCTGTTGGCCGCCCATCCAAGCGCCCCGCGGACGACATTGACTCCCTGTCCCGGCTAGCCGCCGGCCTGCGGAACCACGTCGTCGCTCGCGTGACCAGTGCCACGGCCGTCTCTGACGAGCAAGAGCGAGCACTGGCGGACAAGCTCGGCCGAGTCTACGGCAAGGCGATGTCCATCCACACCGTGATCGACAAGTCGATTCTCGGTGGACTGGTCATCCGGGTTGGCGACGAGGTCATCGACGGTAGCCTTTCAACAAAGCTTGAGAAGCTGCGCGTCGGCCTCGGCTGACGGATGGTTTAGACGATTAATCACTGGAAGAATATTACCGAGAGCAGGAAGAACATGGCGGAGCTGACGATCTCCTCCGACGAGATCCGTAGCGCGATTGCGAACTACACCTCGAGCTACTCCCCGGAGGCCTCCCGTGAGGAGGTTGGCGTTGTTATCAGTGCAGCTGATGGTATCGCCCAGGTTTCGGGAATGCCGTCGGTCATGACGAATGAGCTTCTGGAGTTCCCGGGCGGCGTTATTGGCGTCGCTCAGAACCTCGACACCGACAAGGTCGGCGTTGTGGTGCTGGGTAACTTCGAGTCGCTTAAAGAGGGTGACGAGGTAAAGCGGACGGGTGACGTCCTTTCGATTCCGGTCGGGGACAAGTTCCTCGGTCGCGTAATTAACCCCCTGGGCCAGCCGATTGACGGCCTGGGCGACATTGAGGCTGAAGAGGACCGCGTCCTCGAGCTGCAGGCACCGACCGTGCTGCAGCGTCAGCCGGTTGAAGAGCCGATGGCTACTGGTATTAAGGCCATCGACGCAATGACCCCAATTGGTCGTGGTCAGCGTCAGCTGATCATTGGTGACCGTAAGACCGGTAAGACCGCGGTCTGCCTGGACACCATTTTGAACCAGAAGGCTAACTGGGAGTCCGGTGACCCGAGCAAGCAGGTGCGATGCATCTACGTTGCTATCGGTCAGAAGGGCTCCACCATTGCTGGTGTGCGCCAGACCCTCGAGGAGCAGGGCGCACTCGAGTACACCACCATCGTTGCTGCCCCGGCGTCGGATGCCGCAGGCTTCAAGTGGCTTGCACCATTCGCAGGCGCCGCACTGGGTCAGCACTGGATGTACCAGGGCAAGCACGTCCTGGTCATCTACGATGATCTGACTAAGCAGGCAGAGGCATACCGTGCCATCTCGCTGCTGCTGCGTCGCCCGCCGGGACGCGAAGCTTACCCGGGTGACGTCTTCTACCTCCACTCCCGTCTGCTGGAGCGTGCTGCGAAGCTCTCCGACGACATGGGTGCAGGCTCGCTGACCGCACTGCCGATCATCGAGACCAAGGCAAACGACGTGTCGGCCTTCATTCCGACCAACGTCATTTCCATTACCGATGGCCAGGTCTTCCTCGAGTCCGACCTGTTCAACCAGGGTGTCCGCCCGGCTATTAACGTCGGTGTGTCGGTTTCCCGTGTTGGTGGTGCCGCACAGACCAAGGGCATGAAGAAGGTTTCCGGTAACCTGCGTCTGGACCTCGCGTCCTACCGCGACCTGGAAGCATTCGCAATGTTCGCATCCGACCTGGACGATGCCTCCAAGCGTCAGCTGGAGCGCGGTCAGCGTCTGGTTGAGCTGCTGAAGCAGAAGGAAAACCACCCGCAGCCGGTCGAGTACCAGATGACCTCCATCTACCTCGCTGGTGAGGGCGAATTCGACGATGTCCCGGTTGAGGACGTCCGTCGCTTCGAGGCCGAGCTGCTTGAGCACCTGCAGGACACTCAGCCTGCAGTCTTCGAGCAGATTGACGGCGGCGTCGCCTTCTCTGACGAGTCCAAGGCTGCTCTGAAGTCCGCTACCGCTAACTTCAAGAAGTCCTTCCAGACTTCTGAGGGCGCACCGCTGGCTTCCGAGGCTCCGGTCGAGGCACTCGACGAGGGCGAGCTCAAGAAGCAGCAGATTACGGTCTCCCGCAAGACTGCCCAGAACTAGGCAGGTTGAGCTACTCAATGACCGTTTTCGCAATTGAAGGGAGGGAATAGGACATGGCGAATCTTCGTGAACTTCGAGCCCGAATCAAGTCGGTGAACTCGACCAAGAAGATCACCAAGGCCCAGGAGCTTATCGCAACCTCGCGCATTACTAAGGCGCAGCGTCGCGTAGCAGACTCCCAGCCGTAC
Organism: Corynebacterium sp. 401_CJEI; assembly: GCF_001076435.1. Classification (NCBI taxonomy): domain Bacteria; kingdom Bacillati; phylum Actinomycetota; class Actinomycetes; order Mycobacteriales; family Corynebacteriaceae; genus Corynebacterium; species Corynebacterium sp. 401_CJEI. The sequence continues at coordinate 72,497 of NZ_JVIP01000044.1, read as the reverse complement.
GCCGACGAAATCGAGAAGGTCATCGGACGTCTCGCATCGGCTTCGTCGTTGGATCACCCGATGCTCGTAAAGCGTGAGGGTAACCAGCGTGTTGCTGTCCTGGTTGTGACCAGTGACCGCGGCATGTGTGGCGGCTACAACCACAACGTCCTGAAGAAGGCTGCAGAACTGCGTACCGCTCTGGAAGAGCAGGGGCATGAGGTCGTTCTCTACGTGACTGGCCGTAAGGGCACCGACTACTACGACTTCCGTGGTGTCGAGCTCGCCGGTACGTGGGAGGGCTTCTCCCAGGATCCGGACTACGCCGCAACCCACGACGTGCGTCGTCACCTCATTGATGGTTTCAACGCTACGGCCGAGGGCACTGCCAAGTACCGCGAAGGCCTGCGTGGCACCAACGGCGAGGCCGTTCAGGGCTTCGACCAGGTCCACGTTGTCTACACGGAATTCGTGTCCATGCTTTCTCAGATTCCGCGTGCACACCAGATGCTCCCGATTGAGCCTGTGTACGAGGATGTCGAGATTGCTCAGGGCGAGGACATGCTGTCCGATGGATCAGATGACCTCAAGCCGGACTATGAATTCGAGCCTGATGCAGACACCCTGTTGGCAGAGCTTCTGCCGCAGTACGTGTCCCGCACTCTGTTCGCAGTGATGCTCGAGGCCGCTGCCTCTGAGTCCGCTGCCCGTCGTAACGCTATGAAGTCCGCGACGGACAACGCTACCGAGCTGGTCAAGGACCTCTCGCGTGTTGCTAACCAGGCACGTCAGGCACAGATTACCCAGGAAATCACAGAAATCGTCGGTGGCGCCGGTGCGCTCGACGACAGCGGAGAAAGTGACTAGATATGAGCACAGCTCTAAGTGAGCAGAACACCACCACGGCTGTGGGCCGTGTTGTGCGTGTCATCGGTGCCGTCGTCGACGTGGAGTTCCCGCGTAACGAACTGCCGGCACTTTACAACGCGCTGACCGTGGAAGTTACCCTTCCTTCGGTCGCCAAGACCATTGTCCTCGAGACTGCACAGCACCTCGGTGACAACATGGTTCGTACCATTGCTATGGCTCCGACCGACGGCCTGGTCCGCGGTGCAGAGGTCAAGGACACCGGAAAGCCGATTTCGGTTCCGGTTGGTGACGTCGTCAAGGGTCACGTCTTTAACGCAATGGGCGACTGCCTGGATGAGCCGGGCCTGGGTCGCGATGGTGAGCAGTGGGGCATCCACCGTGAGCCGCCGGCCTTCGACCAGCTCGAGGGCAAGACCGAGATTCTGGAAACCGGTATTAAGGTCATCGACCTGCTGACCCCGTACGTTAAGGGCGGCAAGATTGGTCTGTTCGGTGGTGCCGGTGTCGGTAAGACCGTTCTGATTCAGGAGATGATTACTCGTATTGCACGCGAGTTCTCCGGTACTTCGGTCTTCGCCGGTGTTGGTGAGCGTACCCGTGAGGGCACCGACCTCTTCCTGGAAATGGAAGAGATGGGCGTTCTCCAGGACACCGCCCTTGTCTTCGGCCAGATGGACGAGCCGCCGGGAGTCCGTATGCGTGTCGCGCTGTCGGGTCTGACCATGGCAGAGTACTTCCGCGATGTTCAGCACCAGGACGTGCTGCTCTTCATTGACAACATCTTCCGTTTCACCCAGGCCGGTTCTGAGGTTTCGACCCTGCTGGGTCGTATGCCTTCCGCCGTGGGTTACCAGCCGACCCTGGCTGACGAGATGGGTGTTCTGCAGGAGCGCATTACGTCCACCAAGGGCCGTTCGATTACCTCTCTGCAGGCCGTCTACGTGCCTGCCGATGACTACACCGACCCGGCTCCGGCAACGACCTTCGCCCACCTCGATGCAACCACCGAGCTCGACCGCTCGATTGCATCGAAGGGTATTTACCCGGCAGTGAACCCGCTGACTTCGACTTCTCGTATCCTCGAGCCGTCGATCGTCGGTGAGGAGCACTACCGAGTTGCTCAGCAGGTTATTAACATCCTGCAGAAGAACAAGGAACTCCAGGACATCATCGCCATCCTCGGTATGGACGAGCTGTCTGAGGAGGACAAGGTGACCGTGCAGCGTGCACGTCGTATCCAGCGATTCTTGGGTCAGAACTTCTTCGTTGCTGAGAAGTTCACGGGTCTGCCTGGTTCGTACGTCCCGCTGAAGGACACCATTGTTGCCTTCGACCGCATCTGCAAGGGCGACTTCGACAACTACCCGGAGATGGCCTTCGACGGCCTGGGTGGCCTCGACGATGTCGAGAAGAAGTACGCTGAAATGCAGAAGAAGTAAGGGGCATCCTCATGGCTGAAATCACCGCTGAACTGGTTGCCGTTGAGCGACCGCTCTGGAAGGGCAAGGCCACTTTGGTCTCTGCCCAGACCACCGAGGGTGAGATCGGCGTGCTGCCCGGACACCAGCCGTTGCTTGGCCAGCTGGTCAACAACGGCACGGTGACCATCAAGACCGCAGACGGCAAGGTTCTTGTCGCTTCGGTACAGGGTGGGTTCATTTCCGTGTCTACCTCGAAGGTTTCGATCCTCGCGGATAAGGCAGTCTGGGCTGACGAGGTTAACCTCTCCGAGGCCGAGTCCAACCTGACTTCGGATGACCCTGCAGTAAAGGCTCAGGCTGAGTCGGAGGTCCGCGCGGCTCGTCGCGCTTCCATCAACTAGTCTTTTCGCCTGAACATCCGGTCGCACGACCGTATTCTTCCTGCTTCTTTAAACGGGGCGGGGAGCTCGCAAGAGAAATCTTGCCAGCTTCCCGCCCCGTTTTTCTTAGTTATTTTTCATGTCAGTGCAACAATCGGGTAGGGTTTGTAAAAAGCCTCTAAAGCGCTTTTGAACCAAGGTTCGTCGTCTATTCACCCGGATGCGAGGCTGGCAGATAGTGTTTTCAAGCGTAACCATGATGTCAATCATGTTCATGATTATCGGTGCGATGTTGATCGTCGGCGGGGTCCTTGCCCTGTGGCGTTTCGCCAGCCTGCATGCAAAAGGTACTCCTGTTATTGCTCGTCGCCTTCCTGCAGGTGATGGCAGTCATTGGCGCCATGGTGTCATTGTTTATTCAGAGTCGACGTTGAAGATGTACAAGCTACGTTCGCTGCGTCCTGGCTGTGATGCCGAATTTGCCCGTCACGATGTCACTATTGTGGATCGCCGAGATCCGACTGACATCGAGGCGGGTTTTTTCGCGCCCGGGCTTCGGGTAGTCAGGATTAAAACGGGGAAAAATACCGAATGGGAGTTTGCCGTGGACTCGTCCTCGGACACTGCCCTGGTGGCGTGGGTGGAGTCGAAGCCGTCGTCACGCCAGACTCGTGAGTTTCCTACAGATATTGAGCGACGTTTCCGTTCGGCTTATAACCGTGGCCGGGGAAGTCAGTACTAGTCTCTTACGAGAGGCTATTGCTAAGGCTCTAGTGGGTATTGTTTTCTCCCGCGCGGCAGTCACGTTAGGGTAGGGGAATGCGCCTTGTGATTGCTGAATGCACCGTTGACTATGTCGGTCGCTTGAATGCCCATCTGCCTCATGCCCCGCGCTTGCTGTTGGTGAAAGCCGATGGGTCTGTTTCTGTGCATGCCGACGACCGTGCATATAAGCCTCTAAACTGGATGACACCGCCGTGCACGCTGACGGAGAAGGATATTCTCGACGAGTCGGGTGAAGACACTGGTGAAAAGCTCTGGGTCGTTGAGAATAAGAAGGGCGAGCAGCTTCGTATCACTATCGGCAAGGTGCTGGCTGATAGCACGTACGAACTGGGAGAGGACCCTGGCCTGGAGAAGGACGGGGTAGAAGCGCATCTACAGGAGCTGCTTGCAGATCAGTTCACAACGTTCGGCGAGGGCTACACCCTGATTAGGCGCGAATACCCAACCCCGATCGGACCGGTGGATCTGCTTGGCCGCGATGAAAACGGCGCCACCGTTGCAGTCGAGGTTAAGCGTCGGGGCGGTATCGACGGTGTTGAGCAGCTAACCCGTTACTTGGAGATGCTGAACCGCGATGAGCTGCTGGCACCGGTGGAAGGGATTTTTGCTGCCCAGGAGATTAAGCCACAGGCCAAGACTCTGGCAGAGGATCGTGGGATTCGCTGTGTGACCGTGGATTACGACGCCCTGCGTGGCCTGGAGTCCAATGAATTGCGGTTGTTCTAGCCATGCCTAGGCGAAACCACAAGCGGCGCGGTAATCAACGAGGCAACCAACGCGGCGGGCGTAATAACCACGGCCAGAATCGCGGCAGCCTGCCCGCATTTGGCAGTTCTTTCCAAAACACCCGCACTGAATCTGGGCCTGCCGGTTGGCAGGACGTGGACTTTGCGGTGCGTAACATCAGCGCTGGACAGTCGAAAAAGGTTTATCGCTGTCCAGGGTGCGACCAGGAAATCATGCCCGGGACCTCGCACATCGTAGCTTGGCCGCAGGATTATGGTGCAGGCGCCGATGACCGGCGTCATTGGCACACTAACTGCTGGCGCAACAGAGCTCACCGCACTATCACGCGCCGCTGGGGATAGATCTACTTAGCCGGCTCAACGAGCTCCAGCAGGACGCCACCGGCATCCTTCGGGTGGATGAAGTTGATGCGCGAACCTGCGGTACCGATCTTCGGCTCCGGGTACAGCACCCGGGTGCCCTGCTCCTTCAGGTGCGCCATCAGCGCCTCCAGATCAGTGACGCGAACTGCGTACTGCTGGATTCCTGGACCCTTCTTGTCCAGGTACTTTGCAATCGTGGACTGGTCGTTCAGTGGCGCGAGAATCTGAACCAGAGTGCCACCTTCAACCTTGTCGGCCGGGCCGACCATGGCCTCGTGGACGCCCTGCTCTTCATTGACTTCATCGTGGTAGTTGATGAAACCAAGGTTTGCGCGGTACCACTCAATAGCGGCATCAAAATCCGGGACTGCGACGCCGACGTGATCGACAGCGACTACGTACTTATGGGGAACGGGAATCTGTGTCTCACTCATAGTTTCCAGGGTACTCGCTATTATCGGCGGCATGATTGTCGCATTTTCTGTTGCCCCCACTTTCTCCGATCCCGAGCAGGGAATGGCGGAGGCGGTTGCTGAAGCCGTGCGTGTTGTGCGCGAATCCGGCCTGCCCAACGAGACCAATGCCATGTTCACCCTAGTTGAAGGCGAATGGGATGAGGTGATGGATGTCATTAAGCGAGCTACGGAAGCAGTCAGCCGTGTCAGTCCGCGTACTTCTCTGGTCATCAAAGCGGACATTCGCAACGGATATACCGGGCAGCTGCGTGCGAAAGTGGATGCGGTCGAGGATGCGCTGAAAGCCACCGACTAGTCTCTTGTTCGGATTGGACACGTAGGCTCTACATAGGTCTTTACATAGGCTTTACGACGACACTGGAGAGGAACCCCTTTGACGATGCCAGCTGGACATGGTCACGCACATGGCCATTCTCATGGTCACTCGCATGGAGCACACGGTCACCGCGAGTGCTCGACTCCGCCGCCACCACCCGGCACGGTTGATTTGGAGCAGCTCCACCAGCGCGCCGAAGCCGAACGTAAGCGCCGAGAGGAGATCGAGCGGGCAACCAGTGATCAGGGAAATGGGCTTCCTCCTGTAGTTGAGATTGTCCCGCAGACCCTTGAGGCAGAAGTCGTTCTGCGCTCGGAGCAGGTCCCGGTTATTGTCTTGATCGGCATGGCTGGAGCAGCTGATTCGTTGCGTCTTCGGGCTGAGCTAGAAGGCATGGCCCGTGAGGCTAATTTGAACTGGATCCTGGCGTGGGCAGATGCTGAGGAGCATCCGCAGCTGGCCCAGGCATTCGGTGTGCAGGCAGTGCCGACAGTCACGGCTGTGGCTATGGGCAGTCCCATTGGCATGTTTGTCGGCGAGAAAACCAGGGATTGGCTGGAGCAGTGGCTGGCGCAGGTTATGAAGGCCACTCGGGGTCGTCTCAAGGGGTTGCCGGCGGGAACTCGTATGGCTGGGGAGGGCAGCGGGCCGGAGGCTCCGGAGCCGACTGACTTCTTCGGCAATCCCGTACCCACCGATGACCCGCGTTTGGAGCAGGCTGAAGAGTTGCTCGAGGAGGGCGATTTCGACGGAGCGTTGGAGCTGTATGACGCTATGCTGCAGTCCGAGCCCGCAAATCAGGGGCTGAAGCGCGCTCACGCGAATGTGTCCTTCTTCGCCCGCGCTGCCAAAATCGATCGCAGCGCAGATCCAATTGCAAAGGCCGACGCTGCGCCGAAGGACGTCGCGCTCGCCCTCGATGCCGCGGATGTCACGATGCTTGTCGACGATCCAGCGAAGGCGCTCGATCGTTTGTTGAAGTTGCTCCCGCAGGTGTTTGGCGATGACCGTGAGGCCATCAAGTCGCGTCTACTAGAGCTGCTTGTGCTATTCGATACCGCAGATCCAGTGGCATTGGATGCACGCCGGAGGATGGCTAGCGCACTGTACTAGGAGTACTGGACTAGGGGCACTGTACTAGGAGCCTGGAAAGCGCTCAGGCTCCTAGCTTGAAGCGTCGGTGTATGGCCAGTCATCCGGAGCCATGAAGTAGTAGACGCTGCCCATTACAGCGGCCATAAACGCCATTAGCAACAGGAAAAGTGTTGCTTTCATTGCCACATGACGCTCCGCATACCAGGCGTAAAAGGCGTCCAATTTTGCTGCCAACCAGATGTTCAGGCGACGTGTCGGCGGATGCACCAACGAGAGAATTCCCAGTGCAACAAAGATGCAGAGCCATCCGGGAGCAGGAGTTGGCAAAATGATAATGCCAACAATGAGCAATACGAAGCCTGCGACGAGAAGAACCGGGGAGAGTACCGGCCCATACCAGGTGTTGCGCATATGGGCATGGCGAATCTGCATGCGGTCCATCAAGCGATGTACCTTTTCCTTCATTGCGATTCACTTCCTCCGATTTTCGGTGCCGTGCGCTATTTCTAGCAGCGGTCTCGGACGAGGCATCGTTGAAGCATTAAGCATCAAATGTGCAGCTCAACTGCCTGGGTGCACCGTTGGACATTGATTCTTTTAATCATGTCTATATTTAATCCATTGTTGCACAAAAGCTGCGCCCCAGTGCAACGAGATTTTTCGGAAGGTGGTAATCTTCCAACAGTTCTCAGTGGTTTACAGCAGTTACCACTGCATCTCATCCACCTGTTCACCTCAGACAGTTCATACTGCGCTAGGTGCCTTTGGTCTTCAGTTTTCTGCAGCCAGGAGTTTTGCATGCGACTTCGCCCCAAAGCCCTTCGCGCTACTTCCGCCTCGGTCATTGTTGCGCTTTCGGCCTCGACTCTGTTGGCGGGGTGCACCATCGATGTCCCAAGCACCACCGGGTCCAAGGCCACCACTGCTACCACAAAACCTAATGCTCCAGATAACGGTTGGGATGCTTCCGAGGAAGTCACCTGGTCTGATGCACAGGACGTCCTCGATACTGCGGCTAAGAGTTTCTCCGACAACTATGGCATTGATTTAGGTGTCTATTTGCGTGTCATTGACGGTCCATACAAAGGGCTCACGGCGTCGGTAGGCGAGGATACGAAGGAGTACTCCGCATCGACCATCAAGGCTCCGTTAGTGGTTACTGCGCTGAAGAAATTCGGCGATGACCTAGACAAGACGGTGACGGTCGATTGGGACAATGGTGTTGGCGGAAGCGTGATTGGCCCTGGCCAATACACGCTCGACGGGCTGTTGCAGTACGTGATGCGGTATTCGGACAACACCGCGGCGAATGGGTTGATTGACGCTGTCGGTGGTTTCGACGAGGTCAACAAAACCATCAAGGAAGCCGGTGTTGATGACAAGCGCTACCACCTGGGCAACAAGTTCAACATCCCCAATCCCAGCGGTGATCGGTCCTGGTTTACTCCCTCTCAAGCTGCGCTGTTCATGGCACGTCTCCAGGAAGTGGCCGATGGCACCTCAAAGCACAACTTCATTACCAAGGACACGGCACAAACTGCATTGACCTACCTCACTTACGGTGGTTCGCAGAAGTTTGTGATGTACGTCGGCTCCGCAGTCCAGAAGACCGGTGACACTGCCGAGGGCGTTAATGACCACGGTATTTTGTACACCGCAGCCGGCCCCATCGCTTACGCCATTACGACGCGCTTTGATGAGGTGCCGCTCAATGAGCTTACCGACGGCCTGCTCGGCCAGCTGGGTTCCCAAATAGCCCAGCTTCTGCCGGATTACAATCGCCTTGGTAAGGATGGCAAGCCACTGACTGCTAAGCAGGCTGCGACGTGGAGCGCGGATGAGGATGGCGACGGCATTCCTGATCGTATCGGAACCGACAGCATGGATGGATCCGGGTACATCGATGATTCAGATTCTGCGAATTACAACGAATCTTTGGAACCTGACTGGTTCAATCCGTTCCGTGGATAGGACCTGGATACGCTCCCCAAAACAAAATTGCCCGTGAGTCAGGTTTTCAGGCTGAAACTCAGATCACTGAAAACCGTGCAGCACGGGCAATTCCTATGTGATTGTCTTTTGTTTGGCTGGATTCGGGACTAGCCCTGCCACTTCAGCCAAACGGCGGTGTTGGCCGGCAGCACCAAATCAATCGAGTGAGCCTGGCCGTTCCAACCGTGCTCGACCGCGGTCACAGTACCGTTTTCACCGTAGCCGGAGCCCTCGTAACGCGATGCGTTTGTGTTCAGAATCTCCGTCCATTGGCCACCGCGCGGTACGCCAATCTTGTAGATTTCCTGCGTGGTTCCCGACAGGTTATAGACGCAGGCGACGACCGAGTCATCGGTGCCGTAACGGACAAAGGACACAACATTGTTTGTGGAATCATCCGCGTTAATCCACTGGAAGCCCTCTGGGCGGTCATCCTGGGTGTAGAACGCTGGGTTTTCCTTGTAGATGGCGTTGATGTCCTTAACCAGCAGCTGAATGCCGCGGTGGAATTCGCCGCTCCAACCTTCGAGGTTGTCCCAAGCCACGGACTCATCGTGGTTCCACTCGTGGTTCTGGCCAAGATCCTGACCCTGGAATAGAAGCTGCTTGCCCGGGTGCGCCCACATGAAGGTCAGGAAAGTACGTAGGCCTGCGGCCTTATCCCAATCGCCGCCCGGCATGCGCTCCCACAGCGAGCCCTTGCCGTGCACGACCTCGTCGTGGCTAATCGGCAGAATGAACTCTTCCGAGTAGGCGTAGACCATAGCGAAGGTGAGCTCATGGTGGTGGTAGGAGCGGTAAATCGGCTCCTTGCTGAAGTACTCCAGCGTGTCATTCATCCAGCCCATGTTCCACTTCATAGAGAAGCCCAAGCCACCGTGCTCGGTAGGTGCGGTCACACCCGGCCAAGAAGTAGATTCTTCGGCCACGGTGAGGAAGCCCGGGTTGTGCTTGTGTACCGTGGCGTTGAATTCCTGCAGGAACTGAACAGCATCGAGGTTTTCACGGCCACCGTACTGGTTCGGCAGCCACTCGCCTTCATTGCGGGAGTAGTCCAGGTACAGCATGGAAGCCACTGCGTCGACGCGCAGACCGTCGATGTGGAACTCTTCTGCCCAGTACAGTGCGTTGGCGTAGAGGAAGTTGCGTACCTCGTTGCGGCCGAAGTCGAAAACGTAGGTGCCCCAGTCGCGCTGCTCGCCGCGGCGCCAGTCCGGGTGCTCGTAGCAAGCCGTGCCATCGAAGCGGGCAAGTGCGAACTCGTCCTTCGGGAAGTGCCCCGGAACCCAGTCCATGATGACACCGATGCCAGCGGCGTGGAAGGCATCAACTAGACCGCGGAACTGATCTGGGGTGCCGAAGCGGCTGGTCGGAGCGTAGTAGCCGGAAACCTGATAACCCCAGGAACCGGTGAACGGGTGCTCACATACTGGCATGAACTCCACATGGGTGTAGCCCATGTCGACCACGTAACGCACCAGCTTCTCCGCCATAACCTCGTAGCTCAGGCCCTGCTTCCAGGAACCCAAGTGGACCTCGTAGATAGAGATGGGCTCTTCGGTCCAGTCTGTGTTGGCGCGCTTTTCCATCCACGCTTGGTCGCTCCAGGCGTAGTCGGAGGTCGCAACAATCGACCCGGTAGCCGGTGGGAGCTCAGCAGCACGCGCCATCGGGTCGGCCTTATCGCGACGCTGTCCCTCCGGTGTCGTGATGGCGAACTTGTAGACTTCGCCCTCACCCACACCCGGGATGAACAGCTCCCAGATACCTGCGCCACCCATAGAGCGCATTGGGTACTGCGCGCCGTTCCACATACAGAAGTCACCGACCACGGCGACGCCGCGTGCGTTCGGAGCCCAGACCGTAAACGAGGTGCCTTCGACCGTACCCAGCTCTGTGTCGTAACTGCGAAGGTGAGCACCGAGAACCTTCCACAGTTCCTCATGACGTCCCTCGCCGATTAGGTGTAGGTCACCAGCGCCGATAGTGGGGAGGAAACGGTAGCCGTCGGCACGCTCTACGGTCTCGCCGGAGTCCCACGTAATGCGCAGACGGTAGTCGAAGTCATCGCCGCCGGGGACGAGGGCGGTGAAGAAACCGTCGCCCAGGTTCTCCGCTTCAAACTCGCCGCGCGTGCTGACGACAGTAACTGCCTGAGCGCCGAAGACCCTCGTGCGAATAACCGTGTCACCGTCCACGACGTGTGCGCCGTAGATGCTGTGCGGATCGTGATGGGTGCAGTAGCGCAGGCGATCCATATCGCCGGAATCAATTGCGAGGCGGGGATCTGTGTGGGCTCCCATGGAAGGTCCTTCCGAAGCGTTTCTAGGTAGGTGAATGTGAAGTTGTTGAGTTAAGTTTTAAAGAAATAGAGGGAGGTAGGGGACAGTGGGCTGCTAACTCACCCGCCAGCCTAACGACGAATCGTTGCGACAGTGGTCAGGTCAGCGGCCCACTAACCCCGAAAGTTCCCAGCAAGCGTTCTAGCCCTCGTAGTCGGGGACGTCGCGCCAAGCCAACTTGTGGCGGAGCTTGACATCGATTTCCGGCAGCTTGATGATGTGCGCAACGTTTTCCCACGGTGCCAGGCGGACGTAGTTGTCCTTGCCCCAGTTGAACTGGTTGCCGGTAATCAGGTCAGTGACATCCATGCGGTCGTGGTTGCGGAGCCCGATGCAATCCATGTCGAGGTGCACGGTAGCTTCCTGGGCATTCCACGGATCGAGGTTGAGAACAACGAGGATGGCATCGCCGGTGACCGGATCGAGCTTCGAGTAAGCCAGCAGGTTGTCATTGTCGATGTCGTGGAAGTGCAAGTTGCGCAGCTGCTGCAGAGCAGGGTGCTCCCGACGAATCTTGTTCAGCGTGGCAATGAACGGCTCCAGCGAGTTGCCGGTGGCCAGTGCCTGGTCGTAATCGCGGCTGCGGAGCTGGTACTTCTCGCTGTCGAGGTACTCCTCGGAGCCCTCCTTGACCGGAACGTTTTCAAACAGCTCGAAGCCGGAGTACATGCCCCACAGCGGAGACAGGGTTGAAGCCAGCGCGGCGCGGATGGCGAAGGCGCCACGGCCGCCCTTGACCAGGAAGTCATGCAGAATATCGGGGGTATTGACCCATAGGGATGGGCGAGCGATGTCCGCATGGCGGGTAATCTCCTCGCCGAATTCGGTCAGCTCTTCCTTCGTAGTCTTCCACGGGAAGTAGATGTAGGACTGAGTGAAGCCAGCCTTGGCCAGGCCGTAGAGGCGGGCCGGGGCGGTGAAGGCCTCGGCGAGGAAGATGACCTCCGGGTTGGTTTCGTGAACGGTTTCAATCAGCCATTCCCAGAAGTTGCCCGGCTTGGTGTGGGGGTTATCCACGCGGAAGACCTTGACTCCACGCTTGACCCAAAACTTCACTACACGCAGAACCTCTGCGTACAGGCCCTTGGCATCGTTGTCGAAATTCAGCGGGTAGATGTCCTGGTACTTCTTCGGCGGATTCTCGGCGTAGGCAATGGTGCCGTCCGGCAGCACGGTGAACCACTCCGGGTGAGCCTTAGCCCAGGGGTGGTCCGGTGCACACTGGAGCGCTAGGTCGATAGCGACCTCGAGGTCGCGCTCCTTAGCAGCCTTGATGAATTCCTTGAAGTCCTTTTCGTCACCGAGGCTCGGGTGGATGGCGTCGTGGCCACCTTCTGCGGAGCCGATAGCCCACGGAGATCCGACATCGCCCGGTTCCGGGGTCAGGGTGTTGTTGCGACCCTTGCGATTGATTTCACCGATTGGGTGAATCGGGGGCAGATAGACCGTGTCGAAGCCCATGCGCTGAGCGCGATCAAGCTGTGCAACCGCAGTCTTGAATGTGCCGTGCAGCAGCTCGCCATTTTCGCCGTAACCACCGTTGGAACGGGGGAAGAACTCATACCAAGAGGAGTACAGGGCTTCGCGGCGGTCAACCTTGATCTTGCGGGTCTTTCCGCGGGTCAAAAGGTCGCGCACCGGGTGCGCCTGCAAAATGGCGCGGGTTTCGTCGGAAAGCGCGGCTGCAATGCGGGCGCGAAGATCGCCGTCGCCGCGCAGACCTGCGGCGATGGAGCGTAGGTGGTTGCGGTGGATAGCAGCGGCACCAGCGGCGGCGCGGTCGAAGAGAGCGGCGCCAATTTCTAGATCATTAGCGAGTTCAGCTTCGCTCTGACCCGCCTCGAACTTCTTGGTGATAGCGTTGCGCCACGTTGCCATCGGGTCGGACCAGGCATCAATGCGAATGGTCCACAGCCCGGGAACGTCTGGGACGAAGGTGGCGTTGACCTGATTTGGATCATGGTCAGAAAAGTGCATTGGAATGCGCTGTGAGCGGGAAGCAAAAGCTGATTCCTTCGGTCCCTTGACGTTGAGCGTGGCGTTCATCGCGTCATGGCCTTCTCGCCAAATGACGGCAAAGGTTGGGACGACTTCACCCACTACGGCCTTCGATGGAGTTGCACCACCGTTGATTTGAGGACGGATGTCATCAATACCGATTCGACCAGTCATAAAAGACGTTCTCCTAATTGTCGGCGAGCTAGGTGAAAATCGAAGCAAAACCATCTCGAGTGAACTCGATTTGCTCTCTACCGAGGATAGATGAGAATGTCCAAGCGCACATTTGGGCAAAGTTAGGGCACCATGGATGTGTGGCTGAATTGGAAGAAGACTTTAACGAAGATTTGCTACTCGACTTTCGCGACGTAAACCTCATCCGTGGTGGCCGTACGCTGGTCGGGCCGGTCGATTGGCAAGTAGAACTTGACGAGCGCTGGGTCATCATGGGGCCGAACGGTGCAGGCAAAACTTCTTTGATGCGCATTGCTGCAGCGGAGGAATTCCCGTCTTCAGGGGTGGCCCATGTGATGGGCGAGCAGATTGGGCGCACCGACATGCGTGATTTGCGCACCATGATTGGTTTGACATCATCGTCGATTGCTCACCGCATTCCCAATGACGAAAAGGTCGCGGACCTTGTTATTTCCGCCAGTTACTCCGTCCTGGGGCGCTGGCGTGAGACCTATGAAGAGATGGATTTCGAACAGCTCTCCGAGATTCTCGAGCGCATGGGCGCTGAGCATCTTGCAGACCGCACCTGGGGCACTCTCAGCGAGGGAGAGCGCAAGCGCGTACTCATCGCACGAGCCATGATGGTCAACCCCGAATTGCTGCTTCTCGACGAGCCGGGAGCCGGGCTCGACCTGGGCGGTCGCGAGGACCTGGTCGGTTACTTAGGCGAACTCGCACTCGACCCGGATGCGCCGGCGATGGTGATGATTACGCACCACCCGGAAGAAATTCCGTACGGCTTCACCCATGCGATGCTCCTCGACGAAGGCAATGTCATCGCACAGGGGCTTATTGACGACGTCCTGACCAGCGAGAACCTGACCAGGGCTTTCCACCAGGAAATCGTCGTCGATCGCATCGATGATCGCTACTTTGCGCGCCGGGCACGGCCTGCTGGAAAGCACCGGAAGAAGTAGACGCTCATGGCGGTTCCGACACCTGAAACCCCGAATACGCCCGCGTCGCCGAAACTGGCAGCGACCGTGTTGCTGCTCCGCGACACCCACTGCGGGCTCGAGGTCTACGTTCAAGAACGCGTATCCTCAATGCGCTTTGCGGCCAACATGACCGTGTTTCCTGGCGGTGGAGTAGACCGGCGTGATTTCCCAGCTGTCGCGAATGAGGTCATGGCCGTGACCGGACCGTCGGAAGCCGACCCCGAGTCGCGGATCGCGCAGGCTTTTAACGTCGGTCGCGCGCGGGCGCACGCGCTCACCTGCGCGGCCGTGCGTGAGACCTTTGAGGAAACAGGCACTCTGCTGGTTCGCGATGCTGGCGGTGAGATTGTCGCAGATGGCCACCGCTTCCACCGTCAGCGACGACAGTTGGAAGCCCACGAGTTGTCGTTGACGGATTTCCTTAGCAATGAAAATCTGGCGCTCGATGCCGAACTCGTCAGTCCTTGGGCTAACTGGGTGACACCCGAATCCAACCCCATTCGCTACGACACCTATTTCTTCCTCGCCGCGCTTCCCGACGGTCAAAGGGCCGACGGTGACACCTCTGAGGCATCATCTTCAGGCTGGTTCCGCCCGACTACGATTTTGGATGGATGGCGCCGTGGGCTACTTGGCCTCATGCCTCCGACCTGGGCGCAACTGACTCGCTTGGACGGTGTCAGTACTGTGGCGGAGGCTCTCGAGGCGGCCAGAAACACTCCGGTGCGACGCACCAGTAGTGACTTCCTCGGGGAACCTTTTATGGATGAGTACTTTGCCGTTGCCACCCACATGGGGCATTTGCGCAAAGGTATGAACCGTTAGCCGACTACTCAACCCCCGTTAACCGGCTGATCCCTAGTTGGAAGGAGATAACGAGTGTCCCTGTCCGCTGCAGAGGTGGCCGCTGTTGCTGCTCACCCGAAGTGGCTAGATGAGGCCGACCAGCTCGCGCTCACTAAAAAGTCTCTGATTGCAGACTCCGCGCATCTACGCCAACACTGTGGCGAGTTTGGTCGCGCGGTCATTGAGGTCGCGGCAGCTCGGCGTTCGGCGGTCAGCAAACTGCCAGGGGACTGGATCTTCTCTTCCGAAGCAGCGCAACAGGCCACGCCCTTTGTCGTCGCGATGGCTCGCGCCCGTAGGCTTGCGCATCTCGGTGTCGAAGCAGTGGCCGATGTGACCTGCTCCATCGGTACTGAAGTGGCAGCAATTGACCACCTGGGCCTGACCGTTGTCGGGTCTGATCTCGACCTTGCACGGCTGGCCATGGCGCGGCATAACGTCGGCAAGAACATTTTCGCGCAGGCCGATGCTTTGCAACCGGCCTTTGACGCACCCGTCATTGTCGCTGACCCTGCACGCCGCTCCGGGGGCCGCAGGATCACCAACCCGGAGGACTTGCTCCCGTCGCTGCCGGCGCTCATAGCCGCCTGGCCCGACAAAGAACTAGCTATCAAATGTGCGCCGGGCCTCGACTTCAGCGAGTGGAGCGGGGAAGTGGCTGTCACTTCGGTGGACGGTGCGGTCAAGGAGGCGTGTCTATATACGCCGGGGCTGGCCGGAGTTACCGATGGGCAATCCGTAACGCGATCGGCGATGGTTATCCAGACCGTCGATAAGCACAGGCCGTTAGAGTTGTCGGCGGTGGACGTGCAGACCTACGACGACACCATGCCTGACGACGTCGATGTGCGCGCTGCCGGCCGGTACATCATTGATCCGGATGGGGCGATTGTGCGCGCCGGGCTGGTGCGGCATTTTGCGGCGGCGCATGGGCTCTGGCAGCTCGATGAGCGGATTGCGCACGTCAGTGGCGATGTTTTGCCGCAGGGGATTGCCGGGTTCGAAGTTATTGAGCAAGTGGGGTTGAAGCAGGTTCGCAAGGCACTGGCAGCGTTGGATTGCGGATCGGTGGAGATTCTCGTGCGCGGGGTAGACGCCAACCCCGACGCGTTGCGCAAGCAGTGGAAACTTAAGGGCTCCAGGGCATTGGCGGTGGTTGTCACGCGCATCGGACGGAGCGCGACGGCGTTTATCTGTCAGCCCCGGGAGATCGGTTAAGGACCGCTTTACGACGGAAAACTGGTGGGGGTAGCCCGTTGGGGATCGGTGTTTGCTGTCGGCGAATACTGCGGAGATAGCTGCAGTTGATTGCGTACTATTAACGTCTGACATGCGGAAATAGCATGTTGGCGGGCGGGCTGTGCTCGTGGTGTAGAAAAAAATTTAAAAAAATAACGACATTGTTATCTGGATCACCTTCGCATTGGCGATAGGTTCTGTTATCTTCAACACAGACGACCTAGAGCGTGGCCTGGTTCACTTTATTGTGAGGCGGCTTGCGAAGTAAGGTCAGATAAACGTTCACCAGTAATCAACCAGTAAGGACGACAGAAAAATGCCGAACATCGTGGTTCTGGTCAAGCAGGTTCCGGACACCTGGTCCGAGCGTAAGCTCACCGATGACAAGTTTGTCCTCGATCGTGAGTCTGCAGACGCAGTTCTCGACGAAATTAATGAGAACGCTGTTGAGGCTGCCCTGCAGCTGAAGGAAGAGCACGGCGGAAACGTTACCGTCGCAACTGTTGGCCCGGATCGTGCCATCGAGGCACTGCGCAAGGCTCTGTCCATGGGTGCAGACGACGCCGTCATTCTTTCGGACGACGCACTTGAAGGTTCCGACGCTGTTCAGACCGCATGGGCTCTGTCCAACGTCATTGACACCCTCGAAGATGTTGACCTCATCGTCACCGGTAACGCCTCCACCGACGGTGGCACCGCTTCCGTCCCGGCTATCCTCGGTGTCTACCGCGACCTTCCGGTTCTGACTCACCTGCGTTCCGTCGCTATCGACGGTGACTCCATCACCGGTGAGCGCGAGGTCGAAGACGGCATCTACCAGCTCAAGGCATCCCTGCCGGCAGTCGTTTCCGTCACTGAGAAGGCTAATAGCCCGCGCTTCGCATCCTTCAAGGGCATCATGGCCGCTAAGAAGAAGCCGGTCACCGAGCTGACTCTGGACGATGTTGCTGCTGAGGCAGAGCAGGTTGGTCTCGAAAACGCTGCTACCGGTGTCACTGGCTCCACTCCGAAGCCGGCTAAGACCGCTGGTGAGCGCATTAACGATGAGGGAGACGGCGGCGCCAAGCTGGCCGAGTACCTCAAGGCCCAGAAGTTCATCTAAGGCGCTTGACGCGAATAGAAGACAAATAGAGATACAAGTAGGAGAAAGATCACTATGACCGACGTCCTCGTTCTCGTCGAGCACGCAAATGGCGAGCTGAAGAACACCACCGCTGAACTGCTGACCGCTGCTTCCGCATTCGGCACCCCGGCCGCAGTTGTCGTGGGTACCCCGGGTACCGCTGCTGGCTTCGCAGACACCCTGGCCTCCTACGGCGCTGGCGAGATTCTCGCTGCTGAGTCCGACGATGCCGACAAGTACCTGATCACCCCTGAGGTTGACGTTCTCGTCGGCCTGGCCTCCGAGCGTGAGGTTCCGGTGCTGGTTTCCGCTTCCGCAACCGGCAAGGAAATCGCTGGCCGCGTCGCTGCGCTGACCGGTTCCGGTCTGCTGTCCGACGTTGTTGCTATCAACGATGACGCTTCCGTTAAGTACTCCATCTTCGGTGGCGAGTACATCGTCGACGGTGTCGGCTACGGCGCATCCCCGGTCTACGCTCTGCGTCCGGGCTCCGTTGACCCGGAGGAGAAGTCCGGTTCCGCTGACGTTACCGAGATTGCATTCCCAGAGATCGGCAACAACGCTGTCGAGATCGTTTCCTTCGCACCGGCTGAGGGCGGCGACCGTCCGGAGCTGACCGAGGCTAAGCTGGTTGTTTCCGGTGGCCGCGGTGTCGCATCCGAGGATGGCTTCAAGAACGTTGTTGAGCCGCTGGCAGACGTTCTCGGCGCAGCTGTTGGTGCTTCCCGTGCTGCTGTTGACGCTGGCTACTACCCGGGTCAGTTCCAGGTTGGCCAGACCGGTAAGACCGTTTCCCCGGACCTCTACGTTGCTCTGGGTATTTCCGGTGCTATCCAGCACAAGGCAGGTATGCAGACCTCCAAGACCATCGTTGTGGTCAACAAGGACGAAGAGGCTCCGCTGTTCGAGATTGCTGACTTCGGTGTCGTCGGTGACCTGTTCGACGTTGTCCCGCAGGCTATCGAGAACCTGAAGTAATACGCACTTGCCTTAAGGCTGCTAGTTGCGTAAGGCTGCTGGCCGAGAGTCAACTCGGCTAGCAACTACCCGCTCGGGGTGGGCACAGATTTCCTGTCTGTTCCCGCCCCGAGCATTTTTTGGTCCTACTCATCTGTTCGTGCAGACAGTGAGGTTTAACTATGGCGGATAGTGAGCATAAGGCGCACGCAGCGTTATACTGCCTGCATGCTTAATGACCACATCGTTGCCGCTCCGGACGAGAAGAGTGAAATGAAGTCTGCTGCGAAGACCCGTTACTTTGTGGATCATGCCGCGACTACACCATTGCGCCCAGAAGCGCGCACGGCAATGGTCGAGAACCTAGGTCTGGCCAACCCCTCGGGGCAGTACGCCACCGCACGCATTGCGAAAAAGGTTCTGGAAGAGTCCCGAGAAGAAATTGCAGAGCTGCTCAGTGCCGATCCCATCGAGGTAGTTTTTACTTCCGGTGGAACTGAGGCCGACAATCTAGCGATTTCAGGCCTGTACTTCAAGGCCTCTGGCTCGGACATTGTGGTTCCACCAATCGAGCACGATGCAGTGTTGAAGACATGCCACCATCTGGAAAAGGAACACTGGGCCAAGATTGTTGAGGCTCCTGTAGGTGCTGATGGTCGCGTTGACATGGTGCAGTTCCCGGAGATGAGTCGGCAGAACACCGCGCTGGTGACGTGCATGTGGGCGAACAATGAGACCGGCACCATCCAGCCGGTGGAGGAGATTGCCAAGCGGGCGAAGGATGCTCGCGTGCCTTTCCATATCGATGCTGTGCAGGCAGCCGGACATCTGCCCATTGATTTCCACGCAAGTGGCGCCACTACAATGGCCATCTCCGCGCACAAGTTCGGCGGTCCCCGTGGGATTGGGGCGCTGCTTGTTCGTCGTGAAGCGAAACTTACCCCGCATAACAACGGCGGCGGGCAGGAACGCGGACTGCGTTCGGGCACGCAGGACGTGGCGTCGGCGGCGGGCATGGCGGCAGGACTGCGCGCGGCGGTGGACACGATGGCGGCGGACGATGAGCGAATCCGCGGTCTGACGCAGCAGCTCATCAGGGCAATCATGCACATCGACGGTGCGATTATCCACACCAGCGAGCTCGCTTTGCCGGGGCATGTCTACGCCAGCTTCCCGGGCGCGGAGGCCGATAGTTTGATCATGCTGTTCGATGCGGCGGGAATTGACTGTTCTACGGGATCGGCATGTAGCGCGGGCGTTAATCGTCCCTCGCACGTGCTGATGGCGATGGGCGTTTCGGAGCCGGAAGCGCGGTCGTCGATTCGTTTTACGCTGGGGTACACCTCGACGCAGGCGGATGTCGACGCCGTCATTTCGGCGCTGCCGGAAACGGTCGAGCGGGCGCGGCGTGCTGGCATGGCTTAGTTTTTGCCCCGTGGTGGTACGGTGACACGTGCACAAAATCTAGAGGGGAAAGGTTGCAACGCAATGCGAGTTCTTGCAGCAATGAGCGGTGGTGTGGATTCGTCCGTGGCTGCGGCGCGTGCATTGGCCGCAGGTCACGAGGTCGTCGGCGTGCACTTGGCGCTGTCGAAAGATCCGCAGTCCGTTCGCGCCGGATCCCGCGGCTGCTGTTCGCTAGAGGACTCCGGCGATGCCCGCCGCGTCTGCGATGAGCTGGGCATTCCTTTCTACGTCTGGGATTTCTCCGAGCGCTTCAAGGAAGAGGTCATGGATGACTTCTACGACTCCTACGAGCGCGGCGAGACGCCGAACCCATGCCTGCGCTGCAATGAACGCATCAAGTTCGCCGCTCTACTAGAGCGCGGCATCGCGCTCGGCTTCGACGCTGTGGTCACGGGGCACTACGCTTTGCTTGGCGACGACGGCCTGTTGCGCCGCGGCCGCGATGCGAAGAAGGACCAGTCCTATGTCCTGGGCGTGCTGGATCGCGAGCAGCTGCAGCGCTCGATGTTCCCGGTAGGAAACACCGAGAAGCCAGAGATTCGTGAAGAAGCCCGCGGGATGGGACTAGGCACTGCCAACAAGCCGGACTCTTACGACATCTGCTTCATCCCGGATGGCAATACCAAGGCGTTCCTGGGCGCGAAGATTGGCCGTCGCCCGGGCACCATTGTGGATAAGGAAACTGGCGACACCGTCGCTGAGCACGACGGTGTCTACGGTTTCACCATTGGTCAGCGCAAGGGGATTGGCCTGGCGGGGCCGATGCCGGATGGCAAGCCGCGCTATGTCACCGGCATTGATGCAGAGACCGGCACGGTGACAATCGGCACGGCTGCGGACTTGAATGTCAACGTGCTCGAGGCCGACCGTGCCATCTGGCTGGCCAACCCGGATGAGGTACTCGCTGCCTCGGAGGCCGGCAAGCTGCAGGTGCAGGTGCGTGCGCACGGTCGCCCCATCGACTGCCGCATTGAAGTGCTGGCAGGACCTGACGATGACGTCACCGGACGCGGTGGCGCCTTCCGGCTGCACCTGAGCGATCCGCTTCGTGGTGTCGCGCCTGGTCAGGCCGCTGTTTTGTACCACACTGACACTGCGGGCGACTACGTGCTGGGCTCCGGCACGATTGTCTCGACCGCCCGTGAAGAGGACTTGTCGTGACCTCCTTTGTCGGCCTTGGCCCGATGCCGGGCCGCAATCCACACGAGGCGGCAGAGATTGTCATTGGCGAATGCCTGGAAGGTCACCTCACGCTACCGACGTTGCCCGCCCGTGGGTTCGGCGCCGATGCCGTCGGTCGCACGGCCGCCCTCATGGCTGACCTCGTCGTCGACAGGGGAGCGCGCTCCTGGAAAGTCGCCGACCGTCGTGGTCGCGCGAGTGCCTTGGCCACTGATTATCTCCACCGAGACATCGACGCGTGCGAGGAAGCGTGGGGACGCACCCCGCAGAAGATTCGCCTGACCGCTCTCGGCCCATGGACGATGGCAACTTCGGTGGAAAATGCCGCAGGCCATCTCATCGCCGTTGACCGCGGCGCCGTGAAGTACTTCGCGCAGTCGCTGGCCGCGGGATTGGCTTCCCACATCGCCGATGTCCGTCGGCGTTTCGACAGCGACATCGAGGTACTTCTGGCAGAACCCGCACTCGACGCAGTCGCACAGGGCAAAATCAAGGCCCCGTCCATGCTGATGGGCAACGCGGGCTATCTCCCCGCCCAGGGGCACCGCGAGATTGCGGAGATCTTCCTCGAGGTCACGGGGCCGCTGCGTGACGACGACATCGAAGTGACCATCGCGCTGTCGAGCCCCGATGGCCTGGCTGTTCAGGCCTTGGCGGATTCCGGTGCGGCCGGAGTGTGGCTACCTCGCAAAGAACTGACAACCACGCAGCAACTGGATTTTGCGGCTGCCGTGGTCGGTGCCGATATGTCCCTGGAGCTGGGTATTGTGCCAGTGACGGTCACGGAGCGAGAAGAGCACACGGGCGTCCCGGTGGCGACACCGGCTCGAGCACTCGCTGAGCAAGCAGCGCTGTTCTGGGATGAGCTGGGCTATTCGCGCCTACAGATTGCTGAGAGCCTGAATCTGGCGCCGATGGGCGGCTTTGCTGCCAGCTCCAATGGAGAAGCACAGGCGCAACTCGGCGCAGGCCGTAATGCCACGGAGCTTCTTCGTCGGGCAGCCGGTGACTTGGCTCGCGACGAATAGCGACCTTATTCCACCAGCGTATTGAGGTAATCGGCGAAGTAGGGAAGTGTGAATTCCACGTATCCCGTCGACGCTGACACAATCAGCTCGCGGTAAATCAGGTCATGGCGAAGCTGTGAGATGCCAGAGAGTTTGCGTCCCATGGTCTCTGCGATGGCGCTCGTGGCCACGGGCTTTCCATTGGGGGAGAGGCTCGCCATCGCTTTGAGAAAATCAATCTGGCGAGGTGGTACTTTTCGCAGGCTGGGCGCATGAACTTGCAGCCCGATGCGGCGGATTGATTCCGCTGCCGCATCCGAGACATGCTGAGCGGTAATGGTGTCCGAGTGGGCCAACCTGGCCTTAGCCCAAGCGACTGAGCCAATGGTCTGTATGAGATACGGGTAGCCGTGGCTGAGTTCAGCGGCCAGCTCGACGGCATCCTCAGTCATCGCACGTTCGCCGAGTTCTGCAGTTCTGCGAATGATGTCCTTGGTGGTCTCCACGTCCAATCGGCCCAGAGACACGCGCTCGGCACGGCGTAAGAATGTTGCGCCCTCTAGCTGGAGCAAGTCTTCGATACCGCTGGGCAGCCCGGCTGCGACAAAGGCAATCTCCGCATCGTCGCGATTTAGGTCCTGGATTGCATGGGCAATTTCGTTGAGCTGTGCGGGGTCTGCACTTTGAACCTCGTCGAGAGTGAGCAAGATGCCGGATCCCTGTGGCATGAGGAGAGCCGAGAGATCCTGAAGTTGGCTGAGCAGATTCCTGCCGGGCTCGGGCTGAGAAGTGCTGACTTCCGTCTTAAACCCGCCAATGCCGGCGATGGACAGGCCGGTGAGGTGACGGCCCTTGCCCGTCGGTGCACTGTCAATGGCACTGAAAGTGCGCGGAATGGTGACATCGGTGAGTTCAGAAATCATTTCAGAGCCGATGTGAGCACGCAGCACAATCCATCCCAGTTGCTTTGCTGCGGCTTCAAACTCGTTGAGAAGTACCGTCTTACCGATTCCGCGGGTACCGGAAATTAGCGCGGTTCGCCAGGGATTACCGGGGCCTTCCGCCAGAGCCAGCTCAAACGAGTCCAGCTCGACATCGCGCCCACCGATGATGGCCGGGGATCGGCCGAATGTGGGGTGGAAAGGATTGCGTGGGATGGAGATGGCCTTGTCGCCGCGAGTGGTCACGCATCAATCATAGCAATGGATAATCCACATCGGCTTGGATAACTTGGATATTCCGCCGAATTTTGGATATTCGATTTCCATTGGATAATCACAAAACTCTGGATATTGGGAGAGCCGGGGAGGGTGAGGGGGCCGCTGCTCAGTCCATCGGCCACCCGAAGGTGAAGTCCGACGTATCCTTACCTTTTTCGGTCAGGTACTGCTGCAGGTTCTTCTTGTACTGGTAGTACGCGACGGCCTGCAGCTCCATCAGCTCTTCTCCCGATTTTTCGGTTAGCTCCCGGTAGTGGCGCGCCATCACCCATGCGATGCGCGCAGCCGCCAGAGCATCTTCGGTGGCATCATGTGCCCCGTCCAGGCGCACCTGATAATGGCGGGAGACATCAGTCAATGTGCGTTTTTCACGACGTTCCGGATCAAAATAGTGGTCCAGCACAAAGGGGTCGACGACGAGGCCGTCAACGGTAAAACTGGGATCCTGCGAGCGCAGTACCGTCAGATCATAAGCCGCGTTATAGGCCACTACGGTCAGACCATCGCGCCAGGCAGCTCGAAGGCCGGCAATGGTATCCGCTAGCACTTCATCGTGCGGGCGCCCCTCCGCGCGAGCTTTTTCAGTGGTGATGCCATGCACATCAGACGCAGCTTGCGGAATTTCGACACCGGGATTAGCGAGCATGATGGTGGAATCTTTGCCCTGCTCAGTCAGTCGGACCAGTGCGGAAGTGACAATCTTGCAGGTGCGAGGATCCGTGCCGGTAGTCTCCAGATCAAACGCGAGCATGCGTCGCGGATCGAAATTATGCATGTCTCAACTGTAGCGGAGAGTGCGGATTCGCTGAGGGGCAGGAACAAGGTCAAGAGAATTTCCGTGTCCCCCGGCGCATCCGGGCAATGACATAGAATGAGCGACGTGACTTCCTCGACCGATGAGAACTCCGACCTGTCAACCTCCGATTTGTCTTCGTTTTCCAGCGCCCCCGCCTCCGAGCCGGCGCCGGCGGACGTCCGGGAGAAGTGGCAAGATCTAGCAACTCGCATTCGTGAAAACGCTGCGCTGTACTACACCGCGCAGCCGGTTATCTCCGATGCTGAGTACGACGAGATGTTCCGTCAACTGCAGCGGTTAGAGGAGCAGTGGCCCGATCTGGTGGTGCCGGACAGCCCCACCCAGCAGGTCGGTGCGCAGGTCGACACGCCTGCCGACGGGGAAGTGTTCGAGCCTGTTGAGCACCTCGAACGCCTCTACAGCTTGGACAATGTTTTCGATGAGCAGGAGTTGCGCGGCTGGCTGGCCCGCACCCCGGCCAGCACGTATCTGACCGAGCTGAAAATCGATGGCCTGTCTATCGACCTGGTCTATGAGAAGGGCCGCCTTGTCCGGGCGGCCACCCGCGGAGACGGCCGCGTGGGGGAGAACGTCACCGCCAATGCGCGCACTATCGAAGATATTCCGCATGAAATCAGTGGCGAGAACATTCCCGACGTGCTCGAGGTGCGTGGTGAGGTCTTTATCTCGTTGGAAGAGTTCGAACGCATCAATGCTGATCGCGTCGACGCAGGCCAGAAGCCGTTTGCCAACCCCCGTAACGCCGCCGCCGGTTCCCTGCGACAGAAGGATGTTGCAGAAGTGGCGAAGCGTCGCTTGTCCATGATTTGCCATGGAATTGGTCATATCGAGGGCTGGCGTCCACAGTCTCAGCACGAGGCCTATCGTGCCTTGGACGAGTGGGGTTTCCACGTGTCGCCGTATACAAAGCAGGTTCATTCCGCGGATGACGTCGTCAAGCAGATGCAGTACTGGGGCGAGCACCGTCACGATGCCATCCACGAGATGGACGGGCTTGTGGTCAAGGTTGACTCCCTTTCCGAGCAGCGCGCGCTGGGCGCGACCTCGCGGGCGCCGCGCTGGGCGATTGCCTACAAGTATCCGCCGGAAGAGGTCACGACTGATCTGCTGGACATTAGAGTCTCCATTGGACGAACTGGTCGTGCGACGCCATATGCCGTGATGAAGCCGGTTTTCGTGGCCGGGTCAACTGTCGAGATGGCGACGCTACACAACCCTTCTGAAGTGCACCGAAAGGGTGTGCTTATCGGGGACCGTGTGACTATCCGCAAGGCCGGTGACGTGATTCCAGAGGTGCTCGGTCCCGTGGCCGATCTCCGAGATGGTAGCGAGCGAAAGTATATTTATCCGACTCTCTGCCCGGAGTGCGGTACTCGTTTGGCTCCGGCAAAGGACAGCGATGCCGATTGGCGTTGCCCCAATACCCGCTACTGCCCAGGTCAGCTGCGTCGTCGAATTGAATTCCTCGCCTCCCGCTCCGGGTTTGATATCGAAAACCTGGGGGAGAGGGGCGCTGCCGATTTGATTCATCGCGGCGTGCTTGACGACGAGTCCCGCCTCTTCGACCTCACCGAGGAAGATTTGCTCGGCACTGAGGTCTACACTACGGCTTCGCGGAAAACCCTGAACGCCAATGGTAAGAAACTGTTGGCCAACATCGAGGCAGCTAAGGATAAAGAGCTGTGGCGCGTATTGGTCAGCCTGTCCATTCGTCATGTGGGCCCAACAGTGGCGCGGACCTTGGCACAGAAGTTCGGCTCGATGGAGGCGCTGCGCGCTGCGAGCCGCGAGGAGATTTCGGCCATCGATGGCATTGGCGAGATCATCGGCGATTCCGTGGCTGACTGGTTCGAGGTGGACTGGCACCGCGAGGTTGTCGAGCGCTGGGAAGCTGCCGGTGTGCGTATGGCCGATGAGGTCGCCGATCGTCCAGATCAGGTGCTAGAGGGATTGACCGTGGTAGTCACCGGCTCTTTGGAGGACTTCACTCGCGACAGCGCGAAGGAAGCCATTATCTCCCGTGGCGGTAAGGCCGCAGGGTCGGTGTCGAAGAAGACCGACTACGTGGTGGTTGGCGAAAACGCCGGTTCCAAGGCCACAAAGGCCGAGGAGCTGGGCTTGCCCATCCTCGACGAGGATGGGTTCAAGCGGTTGCTGGAAACCGGGCAGGCCTAGCTGGGGCTTGGCCCAGCCAGGATTTGGTCCAGCCGGGGCCTAAATCTTGGTCTCTTCCAGCTTCCAGACCTCATTGGCGTAATCGCGGATGGTGCGGTCGGAGGAGAAGCGGCCCGAACGGATGATGTTCAGGAAGCACTTCTTGGCCCATGCCAGCTCGTCGCGGTAGTCTTCCGCCATGCGGTCGCGGGTCTCGCGGTAGTCAGCGAAGTCGCCGAGGACGTAGTAAACATCGGCCGGCTCGTACCCGTTGGACTCCAGCAGCGAGAAGTGCAGGTCGTGGAACATTCCGCTGCCACCGTCAGAAAAAGTTCCGTCGACAAGCGAATCGACAGCGCGCTTGAGCCCCGGCACCGTTTCGTAAGTGCCACGCGGGCTGTAGGTGCGGCGCAGCTCCGGCAGTTCCTCTTCCAGCGCACCGAAGATGTAGGCGTTCTCTTCGCCGGCGGCGTCGACGATTTCGACGTTTGCGCCGTCCATGGTGCCCAACGTCAGTGCGCCGTTCATCATGAATTTCATGTTCGAGGTACCCGAAGCCTCCTTACCGGCAGTGGAAATCTGCTCGGAGACGTCGGTGGCCGGGATGATGTGCTCTGCCGGGGTGACGTTGTAATTCTCAACGAAAGCGACCTGCAGGCGACCGTCCATGTCCGGATCGTTATTGACCTTGTCCGCGATAGCGTTGATGAACTTAATGATGGCCTTCGCGCGAACGTAGCCTGGGGCGGCCTTGGCACCGAAGATGAACACGCGCGGTGGCACGTCCAGCGCTGGGTCTTCCTTGATGCGGTAGTAGAGATCGAGGATGTAGAGCGCGTTGAGAAGCTGGCGCTTGTACTCGTGCAGACGCTTAATCTGGGTATCGAAGATGGCGTCCGGGTTCACCGAAATACCCTGGCGGTGCTCCAGCCAGGTGGCGAAGTCCTTCTTGTTCTCGTGCTTGATGTCGAGAATCTCACGCAACACGGCCTCGTCGTCAGCAAACTTTTCGAGCTCAGCGAGCTTGTCCAAGTCAGTGACCCAGGCGTCCGAACCCGACAGGCGAGTCAGCAGTGCCGACAGGCGCGGGTTGCACTGGTTGAGCCAGCGGCGCGGGGTGACGCCATTGGTCTTGTTGTTGAAGCGCTCCGGCCAGATATCGTGCCAGTCCTTCAACGTTTCGCGCTTAATGATCTCCGTGTGCAGGGCAGCAACACCGTTGATGGAGTACGCGGCGTAGCAGGCGATCCACGCCATGTGGATGCGACCGTGAGAAATCGGCGCCATGTAGTCAATCTTGCCCTGGTCGAAGCCGCGCTCCGCCAGGTCTTCGCGGAAGCGGCGGTCAATCTCGCGGGTGATCTCCAGAACGCGGCCGAAGAGACGGTCAAAAATGGAGTATTCCCAGGTCTCCAACGCTTCTGCCAGAACGGTGTGGTTGGTGTAGGCGAAGGTGTTGGACACGACGTTCCAGGCGTCGTCCCAGCTCATATCGTGCTCATCCAGGAGCAGACGCATCAGCTCTGGGATAGCGAGCACCGGGTGGGTGTCATTGAGCTGAATGGAGTTGTACTTGTGGAAATCGCGCAGGTCCTCGCCGTGATTCTCGATGTAAGAATCGATCATCGTCTGCAGCGAAGCGGAGACGAAGAAGTACTGCTGGCGGACACGCAGGACCTTGCCGTCATAGGTCGAGTCATTCGGGTAGAGCACGCGGCACAGGTCATGGACGCGCTCCCGTTCGACAATGGCGTCGGTGAAGCGCTGCGAGTTGAAGGCGTCATAGTCGAACTCACGCATCGGCTCCGAGTGCCACAGGCGCAGCGTGCCGACGTTATCGGTGCCGTAGCCGGTAATTGGCATGTCATATGGAACAGCGCGCACCACCAAGTCATCAAAGGTGACAATCTTGGACAGTTCCTCGCGACGAATGACGAAGGGGTAGCCCTCTTCCATCCACGGGTCCGGGTGCTCATCCTGGAAGCCATCTTCGAAGGTCTGCTTGAACAGACCGTAGCGGTAGAGGATGCCATAACCGGTCACCGGCAGATTCTGCGTGGCACAGGAATCCAGGAAGCAGGCGGCCAGACGACCCAGGCCACCGTTACCGAGAGCGGCGTCATGTTCGGCCTCGAGCACGTCTGTCAGATTCTTGCCGTACTTTTTCACGGCAGCAGAGGCCTCATCCACCAGACCTGCATTGAGCAGGTTATTCAGCAGGGCGCGACCCATGAGGAACTCGGCGGAGAAGTAGTGCTGCTGGCGGGTAGCAGCGTATGCCTCTGTGGTGCGCTGCCAGTTGTCCGCTAGGTTATCGACAACAACCCGTGACAGACCGGACCAGAATTCCATCTCAGTGGACGACTGGGGGACACGGCCGGACTCGGCACGAATGTGGGATCCGACGAGGTCACTCAAGTTCGACATCAAAGAAGCTCCTTATTGACTGGTATCATTTCCAGACTTTACCGCTAAGCGTGAATCACTGCGCTCCATAGGGGAGGAGCCTTAGGGTAAGAGCTTCGAGCGGAAGGGAGCTGCCCTCAGAAGAGGGCAGCCCATTAGCCGCTGCTAGTCGATAATCGCGCCGACAATCGTGCCAATCCGTCCCAAGTGCTCAACCTCACTTGGTAGGAAGTCCGGCCCGCCGGGCCGGCCAATAACGAGAACGAGGCCCTTGCCCATCGGAGTGGCGGCAATGGAGGAGTCCATAACTGTCCAGTCCTCCGGCAGCCACGTTTCTTCGTCCGGATCGAGGTTTCGCGGCGAGTCAATTGGGGCTTCCGGCAGAGTCCGGCCGTTATCCTCTGGAGCAGCGGTAGAGGAAGCGCGACGTACCCAGCGGCCATCGCTCTGTTCGCCGAGGACGATAGCCCAGCCGGCAGTCATAGTCTGAGGCAGGCCGTCGACGACATCTCCGAGGGCACGATCTAAGTTTTTCGTGTGCTGCGAGAACTTGGCCAGCAGTGCAATCTGTCCGCGGCGGTCGACCGAGCCGGAGAAAGGCCTAATTGAATCGACTTCCACTCCGCTAATGGACTGAGCCGCTGTAATCAGTGTGTCTGGGAGCAGGCCCATGGGCAGGTCAACCACGATGTCGTCAACAACAACGCCATTAGCGCCGTAATCTACGACATCGACACTGCGAATATCACCTTCTACTTCGCCCAGGGCAGCCGCGACGTAGCCAAGTGCGCCTGGTTCGTCGGGAAGCTGGATGCGAAGGAGGTAACTCATGGCTGTGTGCACAACCTTTCGAATAATTGATAGTGATTGTTGCGGTGTAACTATAGAAGTAGTGATTTAGGCTACAGGGTAAACCTTTGAAATGTAAGACCCTGCGGACAACTGCTTGGCGACAACGACTACTGTTGGCAAGTACAGCCCGCTCGCGCGGTTCAAAATCAGTTTCAACTAAACTTCTGTGCACTAGCTTCGTACGAAGAAATGAAAGGGGTACTAGCGTGCCAGCTATCTCACGCGATGAGGTCGCCCGCCTAGCGCGATTGTCCCGTCTGGCTCTGACTGACGCGGAACTCGACGAGTTCGCCGGTCAGATCGACGGCATTATTAACCACGTCCAGGCCGTTCAAAAGGTGGCTGCGGATGACGTTGAACCGATGAGTCACCCCTCTTCGCTGTCCGGTGTGATGCGCGAGGACGTCGTCAAGCCGACGCTGACTGCGGAGCAGGCGCTGGACCAGGCGCCGTCGCAGGACCGCCAGCGCTTTGAAGTTCCCCAGATTCTTGGCGAGTAGGAGTACGTGGAAGAAATGACTGCAGCTAACCCGAATCTGCATGCCGCTGTTGCTGAGGACCCGATTCTGGGGCTGAGCGCTTTCGAGCTCGCACAGAAGATTCACGCTCGTGAGCTGACCTCGGTAGAGGTCACCCAGGCGTTCCTCGACCGTATCGCGGCAATTGATGAGGACATTCACGCATTCCTGCACGTCGGTGCCGAAGAGGCCCTGGCTGCAGCTCGCAAGGTCGATGAGTCGCTGGATGCTGGCGAGGAGCCGGCCTCCGCGCTGGCCGGTGTTCCGCTGGCGCTGAAGGATGTCTTCACTACCACCGATGCGCCGACCACCTGCGCTTCCAAGATGCTCGAGGGCTACATGAGCCCTTACGACGCAACGGTTACTGCCAAGCTGCGTGCAGCTGGCATCCCAATCCTGGGTAAGACCAACATGGATGAGTTCGCCATGGGCTCGTCGACTGAAAACTCCGCTTACGGCCCGACTCACAACCCGTGGGATGTTGAGCGCACCGCAGGCGGTTCCGGTGGTGGCTCTTCTGCAGCCCTGGCCTCCGGTATGGCTCCGCTGGCTATCGGTACTGACACCGGTGGCTCGATTCGTCAGCCAGCAGCTCTGACCGCAACGGTCGGTGTGAAGCCGACCTATGGCACGGTATCCCGCTACGGCCTGGTCGCTTGTGCCTCCTCGTTGGACCAGGGTGGCCCGACCGCGCGTACCGTTTTGGACACCGCGCTGCTGCACGAAATCATTGCTGGTCACGACGAGAATGACTCGACTTCCACGGAGCAGCCGATTGCCGATGTGGTTGCTGCTGCCAAGGAAGGTGCTACCGGTGACCTCACGGGGGTTAAGGTCGGCATCGTCAAGCAGTTCGACCGCACCGAGGGTTACCAGGCCGGCGTACTGGACAGCTTCCACGAGGCCGTCGACAAGCTTAAGGAAGCTGGCGCAGAGGTGGTCGAGGTCGATTGCCCGAACTTCGACCACGCACTGAGCGCGTACTACCTGATTCTGCCGTGTGAGGTCAGCTCCAACCTGGCTCGTTTCGACGGCATGCGTTACGGCCAGCGTGTTGGTGATGACGGTTCGCACTCGGCCGATGAGGTCATGGCTATGACCCGTGCCGCTGGTTTCGGCGATGAGGTTAAGCGACGCATCATCATTGGTACCTACGCGCTATCGGTCGGTTACTACGATGCCTACTACATCCAGGCACAGCGCGTCCGTACCCTGATTCAGCAGGACTTCGAGCGGGCCTTCGAACAGGTGGATGTCCTGATCTCGCCGACCACTCCGACCACTGCGTTTAAGTTGGGCGAGAAGGTTGACGACCCGCTGAGCATGTACATGTTCGACCTGTGTACTCTGCCGCTCAACCTGGCCGGCATGTGTGGCATGTCCGTGCCGTCGGGCCTGGCTGAAGACACGGGTCTGCCGGTAGGCCTGCAGATTATGGCTCCGCGCCACGGTGACGATCGTCTGTACAAGGTCGGCGCTGCCTACGAAAAGGTTCGCGGCTCGATTGCATAAAAGCGCTCAATAAGCGTTAGTCGGTTTTCTGCAACCGTCGTTTTCTCACTGAAGTGGGAGAGCGGCGGTTGTTGTCGTGTCACGGGAAGTTTCATACATGCGCAGGAACGCAAACATGGAGAGAGTCAGAATTAAAAACCCACCACGATTTATGCCTTGGATCTATGGGCTGGTCATTGTCATAGCCATTGCCGTCAGTCTGGTCGCTGCGGTGGTCTTCGGCTCGGCGGATATCACCTGGTCCACCACGACACAGGTCATTTCGCATCACATCTTCGGCACTGAGCTCGATGAATCTGTGCCCGCCAGTTCGGACACCATCGTCTGGAATCTCCGCGCTCCCCGGGGAATTCTCGCAGCGATTGTAGGGGCGGGGCTAGCTGTCTCCGGTGTGGCTATGCAGACATTGGTCCGTAACCCGTTGGCAGACCCATATCTGCTAGGTATTTCCGCCGGCGCCGGTGCCGGTGCGACCGCGGTGATTATCTTTGGTGCTTTCTCCGGTAGCCCCATCGCGCCGCTGACATTCGGTGCACTCCTCGGTGCAGTAATGGCCACCCTCGCGGTCGGTGCTTTCGCCACTGCAGGCGGTGGGCTGACTCCGCTGCGTTTGGTGCTCTCCGGCGTTGTGCTCTCCGCTGCGTTTTCCGCGCTGAGTAGCTTCATGGTCTTCGCTGGGCCAGACCCGAGGGCCGCGCAGTCCGTGATGTTTTGGATGCTGGGCTCTGTTGCCGGTGCGACATGGCTGAAGACGCTCTTCCCGCTCATTGTCCTCATCGCAGTACTGTTGTTTTTCCTGGTCAAAGCCCGTCATCTGGATGCGCTGGCAACTGGTGAGAGCACCGCAGCGGCCGTAGGTATTGATGTTTCTCGGCTACGCACACAGGTATTTGTGCTCCAGGCTGTCCTCGTTGGCACGCTCGTTGCGGTCTCTGGCGGCATCGGGTTTGTCGGCCTGGTGATTCCACACTTGACCCGCATCTTGGTAGGGGCCACGCACCGCGTTGTCCTACCGGTTGCTGCCCTCATGGGTGGACTGTTTCTCATCTGGGTGGACATCATCGCGCGCGTAGTGGGCGGAAGCCAGGAAATGCCGCTGGGAGTAGTCACGGGATTGGTTGGCGCACCACTTTTCCTCTACCTCATGAGCCGCTCGCACTACAGCTACGGAGGTGCTGAGTAAATGAGCGCTCTACAAAAATCTGTACTCGCCGCTAAAGATGTGCGCTGTGATATCGCTGGGCGCACGATTGTCAGCGGAGTCAACCTCAACTTCGGTGCAGAACCCATGACCGCCATCATTGGTGTTAACGGCGCGGGTAAATCCACGTTGCTGCGTGCGCTCGGTGGAATCACGAAACCGGCCACGGGCGAGGTCGAGATTAACGGCAAATCGATGAGCTCAATCAGCTCGAAGCACCGCGCCCGCGATTTGGCTTTCGTCGCGCAAAACGAGGTTCCACCCGCCGAAATGCGCGTGCGCGACTTTGTCTCCCTGGGGCGCTTGCCCTACCAGCGCCTTTTTGGTGGCAACACTGCCGAGGACAATTCCCACGTCGACCGTGCGCTGGAGCTCGTAGGTCTGGAAACGGTCGCGCAACGCCTGTGTGGGCAACTCTCGGGTGGGCAACGTCGTCGCGTGTGTCTGGCGCGTGCCATCGCCCAGGACTCGCCAATCATGCTTCTCGACGAGCCCACTAACCACCTCGACGTGCGCCATCAACAATCCGTCCTCCGCCTGGCCCGCTCCAGCGGAGCGTGTGTCATTGCCGCGATCCACGACTTGGATCTGGTGATGAACCACTTCGACCGCGTCATCGTGGTCGCGGACGGCGGTATCGCGGCCGACGGCATTCCCGCAGAAGTGCTTACCCGCGACTTTGTCGCCCAAATCTTTCAGGTTGAATCCTGTCAGCTCAATTCCCCCGCTGGCCGCCGCCACCTCGCAATCGATAGCGAGCTGGATGCTGCCACCATCAACTAGGAGTACTCCCTTGAATAACGCACATGCTTTCCGACGTCCCCTTCGTGCCTCAGCAGCTGGTATCGCTGTGGCTGCTCTGGCATTCGGAGCCGCCGCCTGTGGCTCTGATGAGGGAACGCAGGCCTCGTCGTCAGGCCTTACCCTCACCAACTGCGGTGAAGAAGTCAGCTACCCGGGTGTAGCTAAAAAGCTGCTGATTAATGACGGCAATATTGCTTCGCTGGCGCTGGCTGTCGGTGCTGCGGATGAGATCACAGCGGTGAGCTCTATGGCCTCGCATCTGCCGGTGTTGACCGCAGCTTATGGCGATGCAATTGCGCAGAAGCCAGAAGTTGCGAAGGAATACCCGAATCTGGAGCAGGTCATTGCGGCCGAACCGGATGTGATGCTGGCGGGCTGGGGCTATGGCTTTAGTGAAGACAAGGGCATTACCCCGGAATCGCTTTCCGAGCACGGTATCGGTGCCTACACCCTGACGGAATCTTGCCGTACTGGTGACGCAGCCTCGGCGGGCAAGGAAGGCAGTGGCGACCCGGGGCATACTCGTGGTCTGGTGGATCCGTGGGAAGCTGTCAAAATTGATTTGAAGAATATCGCTACCTTGACCGGACACGACGGTGAGGGCGACAAGGTTATTGCAGATATTGATAACCGACTGCAAGCCCTGGATGCCGCGCCAAAGGGAGATAAGAAGCCAGTGGGCTTCCTCTTTGATTCTGTCGGTGAAGCACCAATTACCTCGGGTTCCTTTGGCGCACCGCAGGGCATCCTGGAAAAGGCCGGTGCAATCAATGCGACCGAGTCGATTAAGGACACTTGGACTACGACCTCCTGGGAGCATGTCGCGGAGATGAATCCTGACTTCATCGCGCTTGTGGACTACCCAGGTCAGACCTTCGAAGAGAAAATCAAGGTTTTGCGCACGAATCCGGCAACGAAGGATCTCGAGGCGGTCAAGGAGAACCGCTTTATTAACCTGCCGATTGCATTGTGGACGGAGTCTCCGCTGAACGTCGATGCCGCAGAGTACGTGCGCAAGGCGCTCGAGGAATATGGTCTTGTGCCGGCGTCGGAGGTGACGACGAAGATGGAGCTACCGTCTGAGCTACCAGGGCAGGAGTACCTGCAGAAGTAGTTTCGACCAAGGCCGTCAAGCACGAACTGACTAACGCGACTAAGGTGGGCATCATGCGAATTGCGACCCTTACCTCCGGTGGAGATTGTCCCGGTCTGAATGCCGTTATCCGTGCAATTGTCCGTACCAGCTCGAGCGAGTACGGCTCAACCGTCGTCGGTTTTGAGGACGGTTGGATTGGTCTTATGGAAGACCGTAGGGTCCAGCTTTACGACGATGAGCGGATTGACCGTATGCTGCTGCGTGGCGGCACGATGCT
The DNA here is from genome assembly GCF_001076435.1 of Corynebacterium sp. 401_CJEI. Lineage (NCBI taxonomy): Bacteria > Bacillati > Actinomycetota > Actinomycetes > Mycobacteriales > Corynebacteriaceae > Corynebacterium > Corynebacterium sp. 401_CJEI. Next base: position 37,883 of record NZ_JVIP01000044.1, on the reverse strand, counting down.
GGGCACCGGCCGCGTGCATCCGGACATTCTCATGTCTAACCTCGACCGCATCAAGGAAAATCTCTCTGATGCGGGCATCGATGCCCTGATCCCAATCGGTGGCGAAGGTACGCTGAAGGCCGGCAAGTGGCTTTCGGACAATGGGGTGCCGGTCGTCGGTGTTCCGAAGACTATTGATAATGACGTCAACGGTACGGACTACACCTTCGGTTTCGACACGGCTGTGGCTGTTGCCACCGACGCGGTTGACCGTCTGCACACCACTGCGGAATCCCACCAGCGCGTCATGATTGTTGAGGTCATGGGTCGACACGTGGGCTGGATCGCTTTGCATGCGGGTATGGCCGGCGGTGCTCACCACATTGTCATTCCGGAAAAGCCATTCGACATCAACGAGATTGTGAAGTCGATGGAGCGCCGTTTCCAGATGGGTGAGAAGTACGGCATTATCGTCGTCGCTGAGGGCGCCACCCCGAAGCCGGGCACCATGGAGTACGAAGAGGGCGGTGTCGACCAGTTCGGCCACCAAACCTTCAACGGCATTGGTCAGGTTATTGGTGCGGAGATTAAGAAGCGCACCGGGTACGACGTTCGCACCACGGTGCTGGGTCACATTCAGCGTGGCGGTACGCCGACTGCGTACGACCGCGTGCTTGCTACCCGCTACGGTGTCCACGCCACCCGAGCAGTACACGAGGGGGACTTCGGCAAGATCGTCGCTCTGCACGGTGAGAACATCGAGCGTATCGACATCGACGATGCGGTTGCTGAGTTGAAGGTTGTGCCGGATGGCCGTTACCGCGCAGCTGCTGCGCTGTTTGGTTAAACGCGTCGGTTAAGCACGCGTTGCTAAACATTTAGGCACATCTTCGTAACAAAATAGGCATACTGCCCGAGCTGGTGTATCAATCACCAGCTCGGGCAGTATGCTTTGTAAGGTTCCGGTTTTTGAAAAATAGACTTATATTTAGGATTTTCTCGTTATGTGGAAAAGAGCCACAACAATCGCGATGGCCTTTGTCGGCCTAACTGTCGGTGCCGGATTCGCATCCGGCCAGGAAATGATGCAGTACTTCGTGGCATTTGGCACTAACGGCTTGTGGGGCGTGGTACTTGCCTCCGTCGTGATGATTGCCAGTGGCCTGGCAGTGCTGTCAATTGCCAGCTACTTGCAGGCTGATGAGCACTCCGAGGTCTTCGACGTAATCACCCGCAGTTGGGTTTCGAAGATTTTGGATATCGCCGTGATGATCACGCTGTTCTGTACCGGCTTCGTCATGTTCGCCGGTGCCGGTGCGAACTTGAACCAGCAGTTCGGACTTGAGGTGTGGATTGGCGCCGTCATCATGGTTGCCCTGACTTTGGGTGTAGGCATGCTGGATGCCGACAAGGTCAGCCGCGTGATTGGCATGATCACTCCATTCATTATCGTGTTCCTGCTTGGAGCCGGTATCTACACTTTGTTCACCACCGACACGTCGATGTCGGAGGCCGCGCAGTACACCAATGAACTGTCGACATCGCTGCCACACTGGTCTATTTCTGCCCTGAACTATGTCGGTTTCTGTGTGATGGTGGCCGTATCGATGTCGATTGTCATCGGCGGTAGCTACCTGAACCCGCGTGAAGCTGGCATCGGTGGTCTCATGGGCGGGAGCATCTATGCAGGTCTGCTGACGCTGGTGACCTTTGCCCTCTTCTTCAAGGTCAAGGATGTTGGCCACGAAGATATGCCGACCCTGGCAATCGTCAATGACATCCACCCGGTCCTGGGTACCGTGATGGCAATCATCATCTACGCCATGATTTTCAACACGGCCATTGGCATGTTCTACGCGCTGGGCCGCCGCCTAACACGCAATACCCCGCAGCGTTTCCGCCTGGTATTCATCGTGACGGTGCTGATTGGTTTTGGCCTAAGTTTCTTTGGGTTCAAGGCCCTGGTTGGCTCCATCTACCCGGCCCTTGGCTACGTCGGTATCGCTCTTATCGTGATTCTGTGTGGTGCGTACCTGGCTGGACGTAACAAGCTGATGGAGGAGTCGAAGCGTCGCGGCCGTATCCGTAAGCTCGCACGCCGGAAGATGCACCCGAACAAGAAGTTCACCACCGCCGATCAGAAGAAGCTCGACCGCGCTTTGGCCAACTCCAACATTTCCAACGTCGATCTTCAGGAGAGCGTCCGCGACGACATCGTCGAGGAACTGGTCAGCGACGATAATGTTGAATTCACCGAGGATGACGCCGAGCGCATCGTAGAAAAGGATAATGAGCGCCTGGAGAAACTTTCCGAAATCGAGGAAGCCTCCGATGATGACAATCCTCGCGAGACCGCGAGGGACTCCTTCCCAGGCGAGGCCACAGCCACTGCGCCGAAGAAGCTTGCCGGACAGACTAAGAATGCATTCAAGCGCGTGGCTCACCCTAAGCCGAAGAAAGAAAAGTAACTAGCGCGACTAGGCAGCTCGAAAATAGAAGGCATCGCACCGGTAGGGAAGGGCGATGCCTTCTTCGTATGTGTGCCCCAAGTGTTCGTGGAGATACCAATGCAAGTTCGCCTCCACCTTGGCGCGAGTGGCGGGCTTGGAACGAAGCCAATAGGAACGGGTTCGTGCCAGCAGCACGATGTCCTCGATGGTCAGTGTCTGCTCCCAGGCCAGACGCACCTCATCGACTAGCTCCAGCTCCGGGCCAACCTCGGGGTAGAAGCCGGGACGCAACACGTCGCCGGCGTGCATTATGCGGCTGAGCCGATGCACCCACGGTACGGAAACATCCAAGGTGTTCCACACCAACATAGCCACGCTATCCGCGCGTAGCACCCGAGTGAGTTCTTTACTTGCAGCTGTCGGGTCCACCCAGTGCCATGTCTGCGCACATGTTGCTACATCGACGCTGTTGGACTCCAGTCCCGTGCGCTCCGCAGTGCCTTCCAGGCATTCCGCCGCTGGCACATTGTGCATCAGTGCTTGCCGCATCGCGGTGGAGGGATCGAGTGCCAGCAGGGTGGCATCGCGGTAGACGTCGGCAAGCGAGGCGGTGAGCTTCCCAGTGCCGGCGCCGATATCGGCGACTACCTGTGGGTGCGGTGCGAGACGGGTAAGCGCTTCGATGACGGTTGGAGGATATCCGGGGCGCACGCGGTGGTAGCCCGTGGCTCCGTCGGCGCTTTCCTGCAGGTCGTTGTCGAAAGTAGCGCCTGCGCGGTGGCGGTCAGCGGCGTCGCGGAACGTTGGCGTATCGCGTGCTGACGTCGGTGGAATCGGTGGGTGTTCGTTAACTCCGGGCACGACTTATACCCTAGGGCACGCCTGCGGGGCCATCGCTAGTAGACTCTACAAACATGACCGCTGCATACGCTGATGACTTGATGGACTTTGATGAGGTCCTCGAACGTTTTGACCCGGTAATGGGCATGGAGGTTCACGTCGAGCTCTCGACGAATACCAAGATGTTCTCCTCCTCCTCGGCGCACTTTGGTGCCGAGCCGAATAGCAACGTCGATCCCTGCAGCCTCGGCCTACCTGGCGCGCTGCCTGTGGTTAACCGTCAGGGCGTTGAGTGGGCCATCAAGATTGGCCTGGCGCTGAACTGCGAGATTGCTGAGTCCTCCCGCTTCGCGCGCAAGAACTACTTCTACCCGGACCAGCCGAAGAACTACCAGATTTCGCAGTACGACGAACCAATCGCCTACGACGGATATCTTGACGTTCAGCTTGACGACGGCACGGAGTTCCGTGTCGAAATCGAGCGCGCTCACATGGAAGAAGACACCGGCAAGCTGACGCACTTGGGCGGTGCCGATGGTCGTATTCACGGCGCCACGCGTTCGCTGGTGGACTGCAACCGCGCAGGTATTCCGCTGATTGAGATCGTTACTAAGCCAATTCTCGGTGCAGGGGAGCGTGCCCCAGAGGTTGCTCGTGCGTACGTTTCTGCGCTGCGTGACCTGGTGAAGTCCCTCGGTGTCTCCGATGCCCGCATGGACCAGGGCTCGATGCGTGTGGACTCCAACGTTTCCCTGCGCCCAATCGGCCAGGAGGAGTTCGGCACTCGTACCGAGACTAAGAACATCAACTCCCTGAAGTCGGTTGAACAGGCTGTTCGCTACGAGATGCAGCGCCAGGCTGCTGCGATTACTAATGGCGAGGAGATCGTTCAGGAAACCCGCCACTACCAGGAGACCGACGGCACGACCTCCAAGGGCCGCCCGAAGGAATCGCAGTCGGATTACCGCTACTTCAACGACCCGGATCTGCCACCTGTGATTGCGCCGCGTGAGTGGGTGGAGGAAATCCGCGCAACTCTGCCGGAGCTGCCGTGGGTGCGTCGTGCCCGTATTCAGGAAGAGTGGGGTCTGAAGGACGAGGAAATGCGCGACCTGGTTAACGCCGGCGCTCTCGACCTGATTGTCGACACCGTTGAGGCTGGTGCCGGCCCGGCTGAGGCTCGTTCCTGGTGGGTCGCTTACCTGGCGCAGAAGGCCAACGAGGCAGGCGTGGAGCTGGCTGAGCTCGCGATTACCCCGGCACAGGTTGCACGTGTGATTGCACTGATTGAAGAGGGCAAGCTGACCAACAAGCTGGCCCGTAAGGCCGTTGACGGCGTGCTCGCAGGCGAGGGCGATGTTGATGAGGTCGTTGCTGCCCGTGGCCTGGAGGTCGTTCGCGACGACGGTGCTATTGAGAAGGCCGTCGACGATGCACTGGCTGCTAACCCGGACATCGTCGAGAAGTACCGAGCTGGCAACAAGAAGGTCGTCGGTGCCATCGTGGGGCAGGTCATGAAGGCCACCCGCGGCAAGGCAGACCCGGCTCAGGTCAACCAGCTGATTGCGAAGAAGCTGAGCTAGCCTCCCTGAAAGCTAATCCGGGGAACCGCCGGCGGCACCATCGCTCGGCAGTCTGACGACGCGCTCGTCGGACTCCGACGGTTGTGCCCCGGCGGTTTTGTTGGTCGTGGCACCCCAAACTTCAATACCCTGATTTGCTGCGACAGCCGCTACATACGAGATGTGGCCGAAGTCGCCGTCGACAAGCACTTCAGGGGAACCCTTGACCTCCCACGCCGCGTCGGGCCCACTTGACTTCGGACCCACCGGCATGGAGATGACCTTCTGCGCGTCTGGGATGGCAATGACCACGCGGTCACCCATCACTGCGCATCCACCGATGGAATCGTTCAGGTCCACACCGCCGAGGGGATTAATCACAGGGCCGGTGAGCTGAACCAGCTGTGGGGTGCCGTCGAGAATGGCGGTTGCCAACGGCGGCATTCCGTCCGGACCATGGCAGAACTGCTGAAACTCAATGCCTGGATCTCCCACGAGCAATTTGCGCGGGGACAGGGTGTCCGAAGTTCGGTCAAAATAGATTCCGAGAATGCCGGGCTCGCTGAGGTCCGGAAGTTCGCGCACATCAGCGGTGCTGCCCTCCACGAGGGTGACGCGCGCAATGGTGTCGTCGTTACGCAAAACAAAGACCTGACGGTCCTCTTCAACCGAGGGACTGGGCAGCAGTTGTTTTGCAGGGGCGCCGAGCCGTGCGACCTCACGCGGTGTCTTACCCGGTGCGACAACGGTGAGTGCACCGTCGTCGGTGGCGACGAGAGCCTCCCCAGGGCCGGTTGAGGCTAGCGCGGTGGTAAGCGGTAGGCAGGCCGCGAGAGTGACATCGTCGAGGTCGCAGGGACCTTTGTCTTTGGCTTTGCTTTCCGTGGTTGGGACCGGGGTAGAGGGCAAATCAGGGGAGGAAAACTTCGGCATGGCAATGCCTGTCGGTTCCGACTTGTCTTCAGTAAACGGTGACTCAAGCGCGCTCGAGGCACTCATGCAGCCGGAAAGAGAGACCATCCCGACGACACCAGCGGCGAGCGCAGCACGACGACGCCGCCCGCGAGCGCGAGCCTGTGCACTGCTGGTGTGGACGAGGTGGAATCCCATAGGCATACACAATACAGCCTCGTTTCCCGGCCACGCCTGCGACCAAAAGTGAGGCAGTAGTTTTAATGTGGACGATGTGAGCGACTCAGAGAAGTACCCGAACGACCGCGCCCTCGAGAATGTGGAGGACGGATTCGATGACGATCTCGACGTCCCGACCTACCGCAAGCTCGCTGAGCCAATGAACGAAGAAACAAACCGTGACGACAGCGACAACACCGCAACGCAGATTTTTCCGGGTGTGCCGGAAAAGCGCGTAGAGGAGGAGTCGGAGGCGGAGGTAGACCAAGAAAACCTGCCGCCGGAAGCCGAGACCGATAGCGGTGCTGAAGCCGAGGTGGAAACCGAGTCTGAAACAGAAACAGTGACTGAGCCGAGCCCCGAGCCGGAGCCTGAAGTTCAGGAAGCCCCGAAGAAGCGCTACGACGCCTACGCCGCTGCAGGCCGCACGGCACCTCAGGTGATTAGCCCTGCCGGTAAGCCTTCGCCGCGGGATGAACAGGCCGAAACTGAATTGGCACCCGCGGCCGATAAAGAGTCGGAGGTAGCCCCGGAGTCGGAGGCGACCGAAATCTTTGAGCAGCCGGCCCGTAGCGAGCGCGTTGATTCAGATGAGGATTTCAGTCAGCCGACGCAGGCCTTCTCGGCTTCTGAAGCGGCAGCAGCGTCCGCAGCGGGAGCTACTGCAAATAAGTCGGAAGCACAGCCAGTATTCGACGATGAGGCGGAGCCGACCTATGACTCTTCACGCAATTCCGCTGCTGAGACTCAGTATTTCGATGAATCGGATTTCGCTGAACCGGCTGCGTCCCGCGATACCGCTGGTGCAGCTGGCGCCGCTGGTGTTGCAGGAGCAGGCGTAGGAGCCGCCGGGGCAACTGCTGCTACGACTACCGCCGCTGCTGACGACGATGAAGACACGGACTTCTACGACGACAACGAACCGGAGTTCCGTCGCGGTACCACTGACTTCGGCCTCCTGCTGCTGCGTCTTGGATTGGGCGCGCTACTGCTGGTCCATGGTCTGACAACGCTGCTCGGCTGGGGCAACTCCGGTGGCACCACTGCGCTGGAGACACAGTTTAGCCAGAACAACTTTGCCCTCGGCCCTGTAATGGCCACTGCCATCCCAACGGTTCAGCTCATCGCGGGTGCCCTGCTCATCTTAGGGCTTGCGACACCGCTGGCCGCAGCATTGGCGCTGGCATTGTCCGCCTACCTCAGCATGTTTGATGTGGCTACCTCTGCCAATGGCGTGAATATCGTCGGCCAGGATTCCAGCAACCTCCAACTACAGCTGTTGATGACCGCCATGGCGCTTGGCTTGCAGTTCACCGGCCCGGGCCGCATCGGCATCGACTTCGGACGCGGCTGGGCTCGTCGACCACTGGCATCGTCGTGGATCTTCGGAATTCTGTCCATCGCCGCAGCAATTGGCCTGTGGTGGCTGACGACCGGCACGCTGCCGTTTGTTGGCTAAGGCGGCTCGCAGCTGCACAAACAGTCGAGCGACCTAAACTAGGTTCTCGGTTAGGGCCGGGGTACAATGCCCCCTATGCCAAAGTCGAGACACGTACTAAAGACCACCCTCGCGGTGGTCTTTTTCATGTCTTCGATAGGCGCTACAACGTCGATTCACTCACCTTCGACAGCCGCTGCCGGCGAGCACAATGAGGTTGCAGCCTCCGTCTCGTCGGCAAGCGTCTGGCCGACACATCAGGTGAGTCTGCCACGCATGAACCTCAACGCCGGAGGGTTGATTGAGACTGACCCGCGCACGCAAATGGCGGTGAGCTACGAGCCGGTGGGCGTGGGGTACAGCAGCCAGGCATCGCAACGCCCGCTGCCGGCGCTATCCCTGATTAAGTTGTATATCGGTCAGTATGTGCTCGAACACGGCACTGCCGACGATGCCGAGCGCGTCGAAAAGATGATTTCGCGTTCCGACGACGATTTGGCCGCCGACTTTTACCGGAAGTACCCGGAATCGGTCGATTCCATTGCGACCGAGTACGGCCTGTTCAACACTTCCGGCGGAGAAAAGTGGGGAGTATCGAGGACCACCGCGGAAGATGTGGTGTCTTTTATTTCCCAGCTTCGTCTGAAGCATCCTAATTCTGAGGTGCTCGAGGCGATGCGACACTGGTCGCCGATTGCTGCCGATGGCTATCGACAGAATTTTGGTCTTGCCGGCCTGCCCGGTTCTGAAGGCGCGAAGATGGGCTGGTCCAACCGGCGTTCGTGGCACTCTTCCGTTGTTTTTGGCCCCGGATATGTAATGGCGGCCATTACCGAGGGTGGCAAAAATGCACACACCGAGGACGTCGCTGAGGGGATTGCCGACGTCGAGTGCCGGGATTTGGTGAAGCCCACGCGGAAGACTGGGCGCAAAGCTACCCTAGAAACGCCAAAGGCCCGTGCGGTAAGCACAGGCCTTTAAGCGGGTTTGATCTAGCTAGTCGACAATGCGGACCGCGCCCTTATCCGCACTGGACGCCATCTTGGCGTATGCGCGCAGCGCCTTGGACACCTTGCGCGGACGCGGCTTGTGCGGAGTAAACGGCTTGTCGCGCTTGAGCTCCTCATCGCGGCGAGCGGCCAGCTCCTCGTCGGACACCTGAATTTCGAGGCGTCGTTCAGCGACATCGATGTACACCGGGTCGCCGTTGCGGACGAGACCGATTGCACCGCCGGCAGCGGCCTCCGGGGAAACGTGGCCGATAGACAGTCCGGAGGAACCGCCGGAGAAGCGACCATCGGTGACCAGTGCACAGACCTTACCCAGGCCAGCGCCCTTGATGAATGCGGTCGGGTGCAGCATCTCCTGCATGCCCGGGCCGCCGGAAGGACCCTCGTAGATGACAAAGAGAACTTCGCCCGGCTGCAAGGTGCGGTTCAAGATGACCGAGACAGCCTCTTCCTGGCTCTCTACGACGCGAGCGGTGCCTTCGAAGTGGAACTGATCCTCGCCGATACCGGCGGTCTTCAGGATAGCGCCGTCCTCGGCGATGTTGCCGCGCAGGACACACAGACCGCCTTCCTTCGTGTAGGCGTGGTCGAAGTCGCGGATGCAGCCATTTTCGGAGTCCGTATCCAGGCTCTCCCAACGGTTGGATGTGGAGAACGGCTCGGTGGTGCGCACGCCGCCAGGGGCTGCGTGGAACAGTTCAATCGCTTCGTCAGTGGCCTTGCCGCCGCGGATATCCCAGTTGTCCAGGTGCTCCTCCAGAGATGGGGAGTGAACGGAGCGGACATTCATTTGCAGCAGGCCCGCGCGGCGCAGTTCGCCGAGGATGGCTGGAATACCACCGGCGCGGTGGACGTCCTCCATGTAGTAGTCCGAGTTCGGTGCCACCTTGGACAGACAAGGCACGCGGCGCGAAATCGCGTCGATGTCAGAGAGATTGAAGTCGATCTCGCCCTCCTGGGCGGCAGCGAGAATATGCAGCACCGTGTTGGTGGAACCGCCCATGGCAACGTCGAGCGTCATTGCGTTGACAAAGGCGTCGCGGTTGGCGATGTTGCGCGGCAGCACGGACTCGTCACCATCGTGGTAGTAGCTCTTCGCCAGGTCCACAATCAGTTCACCGGCGCGGGTGAACAAATCGCGACGCGCCTGCTGAGTTGCCAGGGTAGAACCGTTACCCGGCAGGGACAGGCCGAGGGCCTCGGTCAGGCAGTTCATCGAGTTTGCAGTGAACATGCCCGAGCACGATCCGCAGGTCGGGCATGCCGAGCGCTCAATGTCGAGCAGATTCTTGTCATCGACCTTGTCGTTCGCGGATGCAGAAATAGCCGAGACGAGGTCAGAGCCGGGCTTGACGACGCCATCGATAACAACCGAAGATCCCGATTCCATCGGCCCACCGGAAACGAAGACCACCGGGATGTTCAGACGCAGAGCCGCATTGAGCATGCCAGGCGTGATCTTGTCACAGTTGGAAATACAGACCAATGCGTCAGCGGTGTGAGCGTTGACCATGTACTCCACAGAGTCAGCAATAATCTCACGGGACGGCAGCGAGTAGAGCATGCCGTCGTGACCCATCGCAATTCCGTCGTCGACAGCAATGGTGTTGAACTCACGGGGGACGCCACCGGCTGCGGTTACAGCTTCTGCGACGATGTCGCCAACGTCCTTCAGGTGCACGTGACCCGGAACGAACTGAGTGTAAGAGTTTGCAATTGCGATAATCGGCTTGCCGAAGTCGTTATCGGTCATGCCAGTTGCGCGCCATAGCGAACGCGCACCTGCAGCATTACGGCCGGCAGTGGTGACTTTAGAGCGAAGGGGAATCATGGGGGCTGCCCTTCCTAGATAGGGTGCAAGGTAATTAATTATCCATATTAATCACAAAAAGCCCCTAATGTCTCATTTCGTGGTCACTAGTGTCCGCATAATGAGATTTAGGGGCTTTGTGGACTGCTTATATGTTACTCGGCAGTGGTGTCACTTTTAGGCTTGGCACCTTTGGCTTTAGCGCTTTTAGCCTTGGCATCAGCCTCAACCTCACTGACCTTCTTCATTACCGAGTAGCCATCGCGGTCGAAAACCTCGACCTTGTCATTTTCCGCCATACGAGCCGAAGCGATCGGATCTGGAATCAGACCGCCAGTGGCTTCCTTCAACTCCGGCAGCGAATTAAAAGAGATGGCCGGCAGGGCGATGCGCTCATCTGACTTGGTTACCGCAAAGGCGCGGCCGCCCTTGTTGAAGAAGATGCCCGCAAAATCGCTCCAGGGCACCGAACGGCGCTTGGACAATAGGTACACCGCAGTGATGCCGCGTGGCCCTACGGTGGTGCGTACTCGGAAAATCCAAAGCGTATAAATCAACGGTGCCAGGAAGGTAATGGCCAGCCACGGGGCAAAACCGGTGGCAATTACACACAGCACGAGCATGAACGCAACGATGAACAGATGCGTCTTCTGTGGGCGAAATCGCTGCGTCGCAATTTTTGGCTGTGGAGTCGAGTCAGTCATGGCCTTTGATTGTAGCGGGTAGTTCGGATTCGCCAATGCACGGTGGGCGGTTGCGCGTTATTGCGTATCAGCGGAGTTCGGTTCCGCGTTGTTAGTGGAGTCTGTCGACTGTGATCCGCCAGAGCTCTCGTTGTCGGTGTTGCTCTGGTCAGAGTCCGGCTCGGTGGAGGTGGCGGTCGAAGGTGCGCGGTTCTGCGTGCTCTGAGGCTGCTGTGAAGTCTCGGACGGCTGATTCTGTGATGTCTGAGTCTGCTGTGAAGTCTCGGTGGGCTGCACACTCTGTGTGGTACTAGTCGGCTGGTTCGATGACTGCGGAGCTGACGACTCTTCCGAGTCCTCTTCCTGTGTCGTTACCCGATCGCTCCACCTGCTCGGTGCCAGCCATCCGGACGGACCATCCTCGGTCTCGACCGTCAGCAGATTCAAAACGCCGAGGACAATTAGGGTTGCCAAGAGCATGATTGTCGAAACGCGAGCACGTCCACCTGCAGAGAGGATTCGCTGGATCTTCTGGCGCGTCGTGAGCGTCTTCCAGTCAGGGTGGCTAACCAGCTTGCGGATGGCGTTGTTGCTTCCGCTGTCCTCCTGCTCGCGTCGAGCATCATCGAGGTCAGCACCCGCATGCGGCAGGTCGGATCGCTCGTTCCCGTCTTGCTTATCGACGGTCTGAGTTTCCATCAGTTTGGTTTCTGCGGTATCCGGCTGGGCAGTAGCGTCCGCTACCGCTTCGACAACTTCGGTTGGAGCGCTGTCGCCGTCGTCAAGCTGTTGTTTTTGCCCCTGCTTGGCATCGGCCTGCCTGAGCTGTTCGATCATCGTGTCATCGCGGACATGACCGGTGATTTCTTCGGCGGGAGCAAACGGGGTCTGTTGGGCGCGCTCGCCGTAGTCATTCCACCAAGTGTCGATGACGGCGGCGCGGATGGCGCGTTCGATGAGCCATTGGTCGCCCGGTTTGCAATCGACAATCAGGCGCATAGTGACGGTCCACGGCAGGCCCATAACCGTTGGCGGATTGAGTTCTGTGGAGGACTGCAATTTGATCTCAGAGAGAACTGCGTCCTTGACGGAGTTCAGTGCGATGGCACGCTTGGCGGCGGCGACAGTGCGCTCTTCCAAATCCTTAATGGAGCCACCGGCGGTCATCGGTACGGGAACTTCAACAACAGCACGGGACCACTGTGAGGAGTAGTTGATACACATGCGTGCCTCGGAGTTCGGCACGATGATTTCCTCGCCGTTTAGGGTTCGGATGGTGGTGGCGCGCAATGTCATATTGACCACGTCACCCTGCACGGTGCCCGAAGGGGCATGGAACTCAACCCAGTCGCCAATGCCGTACTGCTTCTCGGCGATGATGAACAGTCCGCCAAGGAAGTCGGCGATGACTCCCTGTGCGCCAAAACCAACAGCGGCGGAAACAACCGTCGCGGGGATAGCGGCGGCGGTCAGTGAGATTCCGAATTTCGACAGAATCGCGATGATTAAGACGAAGTATGCAATGACTTCGACGATGTAAACCACAGCGCCAATCAGTGCGCGCCGTCCCTTGGACTGCTCCTCTGAAGAGGAGATGTTTCCGTCCGCAATTGCCAGAACGAAACGTCGGATACGGGGAACAAGAATTAGCAGAATGGCCAGACATGCGATGGCAAGGCCGTTATTGGCCACCCATTGCCATGTCCGTAACAACATGTATTGCAAGAATTCCATGCCATCCACCGTAGGTCGTTCGCCTTAATATGCGCTGAGTTTAAAGGTAAAGAATTATGCATAAAGACGAGCTTTGGACTTGGGGCTTGCGGGGCTCGGGCGTGTAGGGCTCGGGTGTGCAGGCTTGGGTGTCCCCGGGGTCGTGGTCGGGGAGTTTCTGGGTAGAGTGATTCCCAAAGTTGGGGCGGGGTTCTCGTTGGAATCGGGTGGGTGCTCGGGGTGTGATACGGATGGCGTGTCCAATTGACGGGATTGACTTCTCACTATGTGGACGTTAGGGTTGTAGCCAACGCCACATTCGTAGCTTCTTTGCGTGAATGTGTGTTGAGTAGTTGCCCACCATGATCCAGGAGCGAAATCGTGAACGCGCACGAGCAGCACACCCCATCGCCCGCCCAATTCGCGGCTAAGGCGCGCACCAGCGCCCCCGAGCGAATTTCTGGTGCACAAGCCATTGTCCGGTCCCTTGAAGAGCTCGGCGTCGAGGTAGCCTTCGGTATTCCCGGTGGTGCAGTGCTTCCGCTCTACGATCCGATTTATGACTCGGAGAAGCTTCGCCACGTCCTGGTGCGCCACGAGCAGGGTGCTGGTCACGCAGCCACCGGCTATGCGCAGGTTTCCGGCAAGGTCGGCGTGTGTATTGCCACCTCCGGTCCGGGTGCTACTAACCTGGTCACTCCACTTGCGGATGCTCAGATGGACTCGGTACCGGTCGTTGCCATCACCGGCCAGGTCGGTCGCCCGCTGCTGGGAACCGATGCGTTCCAGGAGGCTGACATTCGCGGCGTGACCATGCCGATTACGAAGCACAACTTCATGGTCACCGAGGCGGAGGACATCCCGCGCGCGCTTGCCGAGGCCTTCCATTTGGCATCCTCTGGTCGTCCGGGGCCGGTTCTGGTGGACGTCCCGAAGGACCTCCAGAACATGATGATTGACTTCACCTGGCCGCCGGAGATTAACCTGCCGGGTTACCGCCCGGTGACAACTCCGCACCAGCGTCAGATTGACGAAGCCGCTGAGATGATTGCTGCGGCAAAGCGTCCGGTGCTCTACATCGGTGGTGGCGTCATCAAAGCCGATGCTTCCAAGGAGCTGGTCGAGTTCGCCGAGCAGACTGGGGTTCCGGTCGTGACCACGCTGATGGCTCGCGGCGCATTCCCGGACTCGCACCCGCTGCACATGGGTATGCCGGGCATGCACGGCAAGGTGTCAGCCGTCGCTGCTCTGCAGAAGTCCGACCTGCTCATCACTATTGGCGCGCGTTTCGACGACCGTGTTACCGGTGATCTGAATTCCTTCGCGCCGAACGCGAAGGTAATCCACGCCGACATTGACCCGGCAGAGATTGGCAAGCTCCGCGAAGTTGATGTTCCCATCGTCGGCGATGCCCGCGAGGTCCTTGCCGCACTTAGCGAGTCCTACACCAAGCTCGGTCTTAGTCGCCCGCAGATTGCCGACTGGCTGAAGCTTCTCGACGGTCTCCGCGACGAGTTCCCCCTCGGGTGGGAAGAGCCCGCTGATGGTGCAATCGCTCCGCAGTTTGTAATTCAGACTCTGTCCGACATCGTTGGTCCAGAGGCCATCTATGCCGCTGGCGTCGGCCAGCACCAGATGTGGGCAGCGCAGTTCGTCCAGTACGAGAACCCGCGCACCTGGCTTAACTCCGGTGGTGCCGGCACGATGGGCTACTCAATCCCGGCTGCGATGGGTGCCAAGGCGGCTGCTCCAGAAAAGGAAGTCTGGGCCATCGACGGTGATGGTTGCTTCCAGATGACCAATCAAGAGCTGACCACCTGTGCAATGGAAGGTTTTCCCATCAAGGTTGCCTTGATTAACAACGGTAATCTGGGCATGGTTCGTCAGTGGCAGACGCTGTTCTACGATCAGCGCTACTCCAACACCAAGCTGCGCCCGGAGGATAACTCCTACCTGCCGGACTTCGTCCAGCTCTCCGAGGGGCTTGGCTGCGTGGCGATCCGCGTGACCAAGAAGGAAGATGTCGCGGCGGCGATTAAGAAGGCACGCGAGATTAATGACCGACCGGTGGTTATTGACTTCATTGTCGGTGAGGATGCTCAGGTGTGGCCGATGGTGGCAGCTGGCAAGTCCAATGATGAGGTCGAATACGCCCGCGGTCTGCGCCCGCTGTTCAACGATGAGAATTCAGCAGCTGAGGCCCCGGCTGACATCCACGGCACTGTTGTGGACAACGCCGAGGACGCCGCGAAGCAGCCCGACGCTAACCACCCGTCCATGAAGACCCGCTAATCGGGATCCGAAGCAACAGGAAGTGAGTCCCAAAATGGCTGAACTGCACACTCTATCCGTGTTGACCCTCGATGAGCCGGGTATTCTGGTCCGCATTGCGGGCATGTTCACCCGTCGAGGTTTCAGCATCCAGTCGATTACCTCGGGTGAAACTGAGACCGAGGGAGTCAACCGCATCACCGTCGTGGTTGAGACGGAGACGCTGCCGATCGAACAGATCACTAAGCAGCTGAACAAGCTGGTGCCCGTGCTGAAAGTGGTCCGCCAGCCCCCAGAGACCATGGTGTCGCGCGGACTGCTGATGGTGAAGGTTTCCTGCGACAACACCAATCGTCCGCAGGTAGTCGATGCCGCCAATCTCTTCCGTGCCCGTGTGGTGGACGTTTCTCAAGAGTCTGTCATCATTGAGGCGACGGGTGAGCGCTCGAAGCTTGTAGCCCTGCTGGAGGTCCTCGAGCCGTTTGGTATCCGTGAGCTCATTCAGTCCGGTACCGTCGCAATGGCACGTGGGCCGAAGCCGATGCTCCAGGCCCGCTAACAACTAAACGCTAAGATTTTTAACGAATCCGATTCGAAAAGAGGCTAACTTTAATGGCTATTGAACTGCTGTACGACGACGATGCTGATCTGTCCATCATCCAGGGGCGTAAGGTTGCCATCCTGGGCTACGGTTCCCAGGGCCACGCTCACGCTCAGAACCTGCGCGAGTCCGGTGTCGAGGTTGTTATCGGTCTGCGTGAAGGCTCCAAGTCCGCTGTGAAGGCTCGGGAAGCTGGCTTCGAGGTTAAGTCCAACGCAGATGCCGCTGCATGGGCAGACGTCATTATGGTGCTGGTTCCGGACACCACCCAGGCAAGGGTTTACAGCGAGGACATCGAGCCGAACTTGAAGGACGGCGACGCGCTGTTCTTCGGCCACGGTCTGAACATCCACTTCGACCTCATCAAGCCGGCTGACAACATCACCGTCGGTATGGTTGCTCCGAAGGGCCCGGGTCACCTGGTTCGTCGTCAGTTCGTCGATGGCAAGGGCGTTCCGTGCCTGATTGCCGTTGACCAGGACCCGAAGGGCGAGGGCCGCGACCTGGCTCTGTCCTACGCTGCAGCTATCGGTGGCGCCCGCGCTGGCGTTATCCCGACCACCTTCGAGGCAGAGACTGTGACCGACCTCTTCGGTGAGCAGGCTGTTCTCTGTGGTGGCACCGAGGAACTGGTCAAGGTCGGTTTCGAGGTTCTGGTTGAAGCTGGCTACGAGCCGGAGATGGCATACTTCGAGTGCCTGCACGAGCTGAAGCTGATTGTTGACCTGATGTTCGAGGGCGGTATTGCCAACATGAACTACTCGGTCTCCGACACCGCTGAGTTCGGTGGCTACCTGTCTGGCCCGCGCGTTATTACCGCTGATACCAAGCAGCACATGCGCGAGATTCTGTCTGACATTCAGGACGGCACCTTCACCAAGCGCCTGATTGCCAACGTCGAGGGCGGCAACAAGGAGCTCGAGGACCTGCGCGCTTCCTACAACAACCACCAGATTGAAGAGGTCGGCTCCAAGCTGCGCGACCTGATGAGCTGGGTTAAGGTCGACGCTCGCGCTGAGACTGCCTAAGTTTGTTGCTTAAGCGAATCCCTCGCTTGTTCGCGAAGTAGGGCTTCATCACTGAGCTTCACCGCCGTGATGAGGCCCTTTTCGTATCTCTCTCACTAGTATTCTTTCACTGAACCGTGTGGGGTAGACGTGTGGAATAAACGTCTGAGCCAAAAGCAACTACTGCCAAACGGGTGTAGCCCCAGTCCTATCCGGGGTTCTAATCTGGGTTGAAAGGTCTCCCTCAACAAAGACGTTCGATAGTCTAATCGTTGAAATCAAATCATTTCACGGAGGTAAATGTGCGAGTATCCGCAATGACGCGGCGCGTGACGGCAACCGTTGCCCTGACGGTCAGCCTGGCGTTGGGGTCAAGCGCCTTGGTCGCGTGTGGAAATTCCGACAGCGCTGTTTCCACGAAGAAGGTGGACGCTGAATCGACGGTGCTTAGCGACGACATCGCAGCGTCGGAAAGCCTGATCGACAGTTCGGAAGCGGTTGTCGTTTCCTCGGCAGGCTCTGCTGAGCAGCGTAGGGCGGCAGGCATCGCGGTTGCTGCTGGTCTGCCGATGCTAGTGGCTGGTTCTGCCGAAGATGCGGAAGATGACAGTACCGCCAAGAGCCCGAAGAAGGATGCTCGTGGCCGTGATACCGGCGCCGATATCGCCGATGTGGAAAAAGAGATTGACCGCCTGGGCGCAAAGACAGTCCTTACTGTGGGGGCAGTTGACCTGACTGGGGAAGAGGGCCGTCAGATCATTGCGGATCCGGGTACGACCGATGGCCTTAAGGAGCTCGTCGGTACCGAGTTTAAGGTTCTCAAGGAGACGGAGTCGAAGCCGACTCGCGCTGTCGTTGAGATGGATCCGGAGAAGCCAACTGTCGTCGAGGGCGATGCAACGAAGGATGGGGCAGCCAACCAGGAGGCTCAGGATCGCGCCAGCGATGGGCAGGACGACAAGGGACAGGAGAGCGTCACCCTGCCGAAGGGATCTCCGAAGGAGGTCAAGGACACATTGGCACTGGCCGCACCGGGTACCGGTTTGGCCTCCATTGCTACGGCCCGTGCCGCTGGCCTGAAGGTCAGTTGGTTGCCGGTGGGCGACGCGCGTGCTACCTCTGAGTCGATTTCCGCTGCTCGCGACGGCGAGTCCCTGATTGCTCTGGGTAAGGTTTTCGGCGATAAGGACAAGTTTGATCAGTCCATCGAGCTTGCCAAAGATGACAAGGTTAAGGAGCTGCCAGGTGGAGGCACACTGCTGTTCCCCGGTCGTCATCTGATTGCAACGTATGGTCACCCAGGTGTCGCTCCATTGGGCGTGATGGGCGAGGATGATCCGGAGGATGCCGTCGCACGTGCGAAGGACTACGTCAAGCAGTACGAGAAGTTCGCTGATGACCCGGTACTGCCGGCCTTCGAGATTATCGCTTCGGTCGCGCAGGCTGACCCGGGTCCACGCGGTGACTACTCCGAGCCAGCTCCGGTTGAGACTCTGAAGCCGTACGTCGAGGCCATGACCAAGGCCGGCGGCTACGTCATCATCGACCTGCAGCCGGGTAGTGCAGACTTCCTGGACCAGGCCAAGTTCTACGAAGAACTGCTGAAGATGCCAAACGTCGGTCTGGCGCTGGACCCGGAGTGGAAGATGGAACCGGGGCAGGTTCCGGCGACTCAGGTTGGTCACGTTAAGGCTGAAGAAGTCAACCGCGTTGCTGATTGGCTGGCTGAGCTGACTCGTAAGAACAACCTTCCGCAGAAGATGCTGATGCTGCACCAGTTCCAGCTACAGATGATTCGCGACCGTGAGACGCTGGATCTGTCGCACCCGGAGCTCGCATTCGTTCTGCATGCCGACGGCCATGGCACCGCGCAGGAGAAGTTTGAGACCTGGAACGTCATGTTGCAGGATTTGCAGCCGGAGATTTTCGAGGCGTGGAAGAACTTCATCGACGAGGATCAGCCGATGTTTACTCCTGAGGAGACCATGAACATCGAGCCGCGTCCGTGGTTGGTTACGTACCAGTAGGTTATAGACCAGCAGAAATAAAAATATAACGCGAAATATTTGCCGACTTGAATGTCGGGGGCAACGGCGCTTACTCCCTAAACAAAGGGTAGTAAGCGCCGTTTTGCTTAGGTAAGTCCCCCCGTGTCTCACCCCCAGAGTTTATGATGAGACGTAATGCGCGTGCACGCTTTAGTAGTTTTCTTAAGTGACACCGCACATACTGCATAAACTTTTCGAGACAAACCAGGAGATGCTTGTGAGCCAGAACGCTCGCCCCGTTGTCCTCATCGCCGACAAGCTGGCACAGTCCACTGTGGACGCATTGGGGGATTCCGTTGAGGTCCGTTGGGTAGATGGCCCGAACCGCGCTGAGCTCCTGGCTGCGGTTGGTGATGCTGACGCACTTCTCGTCCGCTCCGCTA
Organism: Corynebacterium sp. 401_CJEI; assembly: GCF_001076435.1. Taxonomy (NCBI): domain Bacteria; kingdom Bacillati; phylum Actinomycetota; class Actinomycetes; order Mycobacteriales; family Corynebacteriaceae; genus Corynebacterium; species Corynebacterium sp. 401_CJEI. The sequence continues at coordinate 18,957 of NZ_JVIP01000044.1, read as the reverse complement.
CCACCGTGGATCAGGAAGTCCTCGAGGCTGCTCCGAATCTGAAGATCGTCGGTCGCGCCGGCGTTGGCCTGGATAACGTCGACATCGATACCGCTACCAAGCGCGGCGTCATGGTTGTCAACGCTCCGACTTCTAATATTCACTCTGCATGTGAGCACGCAATCGCACTGCTGCTGGCCACCGCTCGCCAGTTGCCGGCTGCGGACGCGTCCCTGCGTGAGGGAGAGTGGAAGCGCTCTTCCTTCAAGGGTGTCGAAATCTTCGGCAAGACCGTCGGTATCGTCGGTTTCGGTCACATCGGCCAGCTGTTTGCGCAGCGTCTCGCTGCTTTCGAGACCAACATCATTGCGTACGATCCGTACGCGAACCCGGCTCGTGCTGCTCAGCTCGGTGTTGAGCTGGTTGAGCTGGAAGACCTGATGGCTCGCGCTGATTTCGTGACCATCCACCTGCCGAAGACCAAGGAAACCGCTGGCATGTTCGATGCTGAGCTCCTGGGCAAGGCCAAGAAGGGCCAGATCATCATCAACGCTGCCCGCGGCGGTCTCGTCGACGAGCAGGCGCTTGCCGACGCGATCAAGGCAGGCAACATCCGCGGTGCTGGCTTCGACGTATACGCGACCGAGCCGTGCACGGATTCCCCGCTGTTTGGTCTGCCGGAAACTGTTTGTGCTCCGCACCTGGGTGCCTCCACCGTTGAGGCTCAGGACCGTGCGGGTACCGATGTCGCTAAGTCCGTGCTGCTGGCACTGGCTGGCGAGTTCGTCCCGGATGCTGTCAACGTTTCCGGTGGCGCTGTCGGTGAAGAGGTGGCCCTGTGGCTCGAGCTGGCTCGTGAGCTGGGGCTGGTTGCTGGCGGTCTGCTCGAGGGCGCTCCGGCCGCTGTTGAGGTCACCGCTCGCGGTGAGCTGCACACTGAGGACGTTAACGTTCTGGGTATGGCAGCAATCCGTGGACTGTTCTCCCTCATGGTGGAAGAGCCGGTCACTTTCGTCAACGCTCCGCGTATCGCAGAAGAGCGTGGTGTGACCTTCACTGTCGAGACCGAGCCGGAGTCCGTCTCCCACCGCTCCGTTCTCGAAGTCAAGGTCATCGGTGCTGATGGCTCCACCGCTACCGTCGTTGGTGCTCTCACTGGCCTGAACCGCGTCGAGAAGATTGTCCGTATCAATGGCCGCGGCATCGACATGCGTGCTCAGGGCCGTAACCTCTTCCTGCTGTACAAGGACGTTCCGGGCGCTCTGGGTTGCGTTGCTACCACCCTGGGTGAGTCCGGCATCAACATCGAGGCTGCTGCTCTGTCTCCGCAGGAAGCAGATCAGACTGCCATCCTGGTGCTGCGCGTTTCCAAGGAGGTTCCGGAGGAGCTCGTCGAAAAGATTACCGAGGAGATCTCCGCTACCCACGCTCTGCAGCTTGAGCTGGACTAGTTCTGAGCGCCTAGACGTTTTAGAGCTAGTCTCTAGCGCAGCTTCTACTGCATGAAAAATCCCCTCCGCATGGAGGGGATTTTTGTTTCCCAGCTGATCTATGCAGCCGTAGCCCTACTGCCTAGCCCTTCATCGAGCCCTTCTCAATCATGTTGACGTGGAAGTCGAAAGCAGTACGCAGATCGTGCGGGGTAGACATGCCCGGAGCGGTCTTCAGCGCGCGCTCGTAGTACTCCTCCAGCAGTGGCTGGTACTCCGGGTGTGCAACGGAAATCAACTTCGCCACGCGGTCACGTGGTGCCAGGCCACGCAGGTCAGCGAATCCACGCTCGGTGATGATGACCATGGCGTCGTGCTCGGTGTGGTCAATGTGCGAAGCGAACGGAACGATAGTCGAAATCGCACCGTCCTTCGCCAGCGACGGCGAGATGAACGAAGAAACGAAGGCGTTACGGGTGAAGTCACCGGAACCACCGATGCCGTTCATCATTCGGGAGCCGTTGATGTGGGTGGAGTTGACGTTGCCGTAGATGTCGGCCTCAATCATGCCGTTGGTGGCGATCAGGCCGACGCGACGGACAACCTCCGGGTGGTTAGAAATCTGCTGCGGGCGCAGAATGATGTTCTCGCGGTAGCGAGCAGCCTCGTTGTTCATACGCTCGGCAGCTTCCGGAGACAGGGAGAAGGAGGTAGCCGAAGCGACGGTCATCTTACCTGCGTCAATCAGGTCAATCATGCCGTCCTGAATAACCTCGGTGTAGGCCTTGATGTTCTCAAACTTGGAGTCCAACAGACCCGCCATCACGGCGTTCGGAACGTTACCGACGCCCGACTGCATGATGTACTGGTCGTAAGCCAGGCGACCCGCGCGAACTTCGCCCTCGAGGAAGTCGAGGAAGTGGCCGGCAATGGCCTTCGAGGTCTCATCCAACGGCTTGAACGGGGAGTTGCGGTCCGGCGCGTTGGTCTCGACAACTGCGACAACCTTGTCCAGGTTGATGTCGATGTAAGGGGTGCCAATGCGGTCACCCGGAGCGTTGATCGGCACCGGCGTGCGGTTAGGCAGGTGCTGAATGCGGTAGATGTCGTGCATGCCCTCGAGTTCCTCGGACTGCCACGAGTTGACCTCAATGATGATCTTGTCAGCGTTGTCCATCCACTCGACGTTGTTGCCAACGCTTGACGACGGAACGAGGTGTCCATCTTCCGTAATACGAGTGACCTCAACAATTGCGGCGTCAATCGGCAGGAAGCCCTGCTCGATGTACAGCGCGGAGTGGGAGAGATGGATGTCCTGGTACTTCGCCTTGCCCGAGTTGATGGACTTACGCAGTGCCGGATCGCCCTGGTACGGCATGCGGTAGCGGATGATGTCAGCTTCTGCCATCACGCCGTCACAGTCCGGGGCAGTGGAAGCGCCAGTGTAGATGTCGACAGCGAACTCTTCACCCTTGGCGTGAAGTTCCTTGCCACGGTTTGCCAGCGCAGTCGGCAGGGCCTTCGGGTAGCCAGCACCGGTGAAGCCAGAGATGCCGAGGGCATCACCATGATTGATAAACTGTGCAGCCTCGTCGGCGGTCATTACCTTGCCGCGCAAACCGGCATGTGCGATGCGATCAGACATGTCATCTCCTAGATAGACTGTTCGACTTTAGTTTTGTCGCCTAACCTAGCATGCGCTAACAGTGTGTTGCCACACCCGCAGGTTGAGAAGTGATTTATGACACTCTGATCGCTTCAGCGGGTCGTTTATCGGCGCTCTTCCAGGGGCTTTGTTACAGCAATTCCCGCACTTCTTCGTCAGTCAGCATGGCATCCTCGAATGCCTGCAGTGTGGCCTCTGGGTTAAATTTCACACCGATGAGTACGACCTCATTGGATGGTGGGACATCGGTCTGCGCCCACATGACGGCAGGGGTGATTTTCAGGTTCGGCCCCGCCTGACTCCACACGTGGGCGACTTCGAGGCGGTCGGAAATCCAGCAGTGCCCCTTGGATCGTACGAGCCCCTTTGTGCCGCGGAGAGCCTTAATCAGTCGTTCGCGGTCGAAGGGGCGGTTGCCTCGGAAAACAACCGAAGAAATGCCGTATTCTTCAGTCTCCGGCGTGTGGGGATTCGCAAGTTCTTCTGCATATCCGTGGAAAGTGGCCGCGGTACCTTCGTCGTAAAGCGATGCGTCGAGAATGGCAGAGGTGGCGATTTCGCCGTTAGTCACGCGGACGATGCGTGCGCGGGGGTTCATGGCGCGGATTGTTTCCTCGGTGCCGCCGGTGAGCTTTTCGCCGGCGAGGTCGGATTTGGTGATGAGGATGAGATCGGCGAATTCCACCTGGTCGACAAGGAGGTCAGCGACCGTGCGTTCGTCGTCAGGCAGTGCGCGTCCCTGGCGGAGACTGTCGAGGAATGTAGAGGCGTCGACGAGCGTGACCATCGTGTCGATGGGGGCGATGTCGGCGAGACGGCGGCCGTCGTCGAATTCCCACTCGAAGGTAGCGGCGACTGGCATGGGTTCGGAGATACCGGTGGATTCGATGACGATGTGTTCGAATTTGCCGCTGCGCGCGAGCTTGCCGACGTTTTCCACGAGGTCATCTCGCAGCGTGCAGCAGATGCAGCCGTTGGACATTTCGATGAAACGGTCCTCGCCGCGCTCGAGATATGTGCCCTGCTCGATGAGGGCGGCGTCGACGTTGACTTCCGAGAAGTCGTTGACGATGACCGCGATTTTGCGCCCCTGTGAGTTTGCCAGGAGGTTGTTCAGGAGGGTGGTCTTGCCGGCGCCCAGGAATCCGGACAGGACGGTGACGGGAGTGGTCTCGGTGGTGCTATCAGAAAATTCGGTAGAAGTCACCCGACAAGATTAACGTACTGAAAATGATTATCAATAACTACTGTGTGAATTGGGCTAGGCAAGGGGTTGTAAATGTGTCGTATGGCTGATTGTTGGCCAGTTGTGACGTAGGGCATAAAACGGTGTTGTAGTCGGTTTTAGTGTCGCGTGAAGTGTGCCTAAAATGGGGGCGCTTTCGGGCATCTGAATGAATGTCGCTAACCGCTTCGTTGATAGGGTTGGGGGTGTGCTTTGGTGTTCGAAGCACTACCCCCGATAGTCGCGTTGGGGGATATAGAAAGGTGAATTCATGTCAGATCGTATTGCCCATGCTGGTCTCAAATCCAAGGTGATGACCGCGCAGGAGGCGGCGCAGTTCATCAACCACGGAGACATGGTGGGCTTTGCCGGATTTACCGGTGCTGGCTACCCGAAGGTTGTCCCGCCGGCTCTCGCTGAGCGCATCGAGGCCGCTCACGAGCGTGGCGACGAGTTTAAGATTAAGGTCTTGACCGGCGCGTCTACCGCTCCGGAACTTGATGGTGCGCTGGCGAAGGCCAATGGTGTTGAGTGGCGTATGCCGTACCAGTCCGACCCGGGAATGCGTAACCGTATCAATGCAGGCGATGCCTTCTATAGTGATATTCACCTGTCGCACTCTGGCCCGATGACTGAGCAGGGCTTCTTTGGTCCGGTCAATGTTGCTGTGGTCGAAGCTGTTCGCATTAAGGCCGATGGATCCCTGATTCTTTCCTCTTCGGTTGGTAACAGCATTTCTTACTTGAATGCTGCAGAGAAGATCATTATTGAGGTCAACTCCTGGCAGTCCGAGGATCTCGAGGGTATGCACGACATCTACAGTGTTGGGCTGCCTCCGAACCGTAAGGAGATTCCGATTGTGAACCCGGGGGACCGCATCGGCACTCCGGATGTTCAGATCGATGTCGATAAGGTTGTCGCTGTCGTCGAGACGAACGCCGAGGACCGTAACTCGCCGTTCAAGCCGCTGGACGATGACTCTAAGGCCATTGCCGGCTACCTGCTCGACTTCCTCGATGGGGAGGTCAAGGCCGGTCGTCTGCCGGAGAACCTGCTGCCGATGCAGTCGGGTGTCGGTAACATTCCGAACGCTGTGCTCGCAGGCCTGCTCGACTCCAAGTATGAGAACCTGACCTCCTTCACTGAGGTTATCCAGGACGGCATGGTCGACCTGATGGATGCTGGCAAGCTGACCGTGGCTTCCGGTACCGCATTCTCGCTGTCCCCGGAGTACGCAGCTCGTATGAATGAGAATGCTGCTGACTACCGCGAGAAGATTGTTCTGCGTCCGCAGGACATCTCCAACAACCCGGGTCTGGTCCGCCGCATGGGGCTGATTACCACCAACGGCATGATTGAGGCTGACATCTACGGCAACGTCAACTCCACTCACGTGGCTGGCTCCCGCATGATGAACGGCATTGGCGGTTCTGGTGACTTCACCCGAAACGCCTACATCTCTACGTTTGTGTCCCCGTCGCTGGCTAAGAATGGCGACATTTCCGCAATCGTGCCGATGGTCTCTCACGTTGACCACACTGAGCATGACGTGATGGTCATCATCACTGAGCAGGGTCTGGCTGACCTCCGTGGGCTGGCGCCGCGTCAGCGTTCCCGTGTTGTCATTGAGAAGTGTGCGCACCCGATGTACAAGGAGGCGCTGCTCGAATACGTTGAGCGTGCTGAGAGGGTCACCCCGTACCTGCATACTCCGCATGACCTGGGTACTTCTTACGACTTCCACCGTCGTTTCCTCGAAAACGGTTCCATGAAGCCGGTCGACTAGGTTTCTAGTGCGGTTCCCGCTTTACGACGAAGTTTGCGTCGTAGGGCGGGATTTTCTTTCGGCTTTAGTTCGAAATAGTGTTCGAATAATGTGGAGATTTTTGGGGTGCGCAGCGGTTTGAATCCGGGGTGGGGGATATGGTGTGGGCGAATTGATAAAGAACTGTTCGTTAGGGGACCTCGTTAGGGAGGGGACAGTGCAATGTCAGAGTTGGAATCGTGTGGGGAATTTCGGTTCAGCCATGAGGTGAGGGCTCATTCGCTCGCTGAAGTGATGCGCGAGATTAATCGTCTGGAGATGGTTATCGCTCAGCGGGTCGCACCACCAGATGATGGCGATGTCGAAGCTCATTTGGCTTATTGGTCGGTGGTGCTTGGAATCTCACGCGCCGAAGTGAACAAATATATGGAAATTGGCTACATGCTTGGACGTATGCCGCAACTAGCGGAAATGTGTCAGGAGCGCGGGCATTTGTCGATGAGGCATTTAGCAATGCTTGGTAAACATACCCGACCTGTAGCCGATGACAAGGTTGACGCAGTGGAGTCGGGTCTCGTGGACGTCGTTAAGCCTAGGCGCGACGGGGAGGCACTCCGTGGCGTGCGTGCGATGGCAACGCGGGTGCAGCGAGTGATTGGTGAGTGTGCTCCGGAAGTGCGGCCACGTGATGTGGATGTCGCTGGGTTGCAGGCTGATAGGGTCCTGGCCCGGAATGTGGAGGCGACCGTAGATGCTGCAATTGATGCGGCGGCATACCAGGTCGAGGCGGATGGAGGGTCGGCGGATAATCCCGTGGAGTCGGAGGAGGTACGGGAGGTTCAAGCTGCGGCTCTCGACTACTTCGGCGATCGTATGACGGCTAAGGAGTTTATCGCAGTTGATGAACATGGTGACGCTGGAGTTACGACACTGACTACTGTCCTCGAGCGGCATCATGCAGTGGAAGCCCTTGCAATTATCGACGCAGTGGCTAAGAAGATGAAAGTGAGTCGCGCGGCAGCTTTCATGCATGCGTTACGCGGTACTTGTGAGGTGGAGGTGAATCTGGAACTCTTCCGAGTGCTCTCTCCCGGGGAGGATGGCGAACCGGAAAACACTCCAGTGTGGCTCGCTGGCGCAGGTTGGCTTTCTTCGCTGGTGGCCGAGTCTTGGCTGAAGCGGGTATCGACATTGCGGGTGCTGGGGGATAGTGCGGTTGAGGGGTATCGGCCCTCCGAGTCTCAGCGTGCATTCGTGCGTGCCCGTGACGGTGTGTGTAGTTTTCCTGGATGCGATGTCCCCGCGGAAAAGTGCGATATCGACCATATTGTGGAATTTGATCACAGCCTTTCCGGTGGTGAGCGGCAAAAGGAAGGGGTCACGCACACAGATAATCTCCATTGTCTCTGTCGAAGGCACCACAACCTCAAAACTGCCGGTATGTGGCGAGTTGTTCGAGGTGATGATGGGATCGAAGCTTGGACGTTCCTCTCTTGTGATGAAGGGCCGTTTGCGCAGTCGGAAAAAGAGCACACTGGGCATGGTCGTTACACCTTTGCCTCGCAGACTGAAAAGAAGACCGCTGCGCTGGCTGAGCACAATGAGAAACGTCGCAAATTGCATGACAATCTCCGCGGCCTAGTGGATAAGGTGCGGCGGGATATGGAAAAGGAGAGAGCAGTAGGCGGGGTGGATTGTGAAAACGATGGAGATGGTAAAAATCGCGCAGACAGTGACGGGGGTGAGCGCTAGGTTCTGCTACACTCATTTGTGTCCATATAGTGAGAAGGGTATCTCAAAAAATGACTGAGGCAGGAAAGCTGAAGATCGCCGTCATCCCGGGTGATGGCATCGGCACGGAAGTTACGGCAGAGGCACTGAAGGTGCTCAAGGCTGCTATCGGCGAGTTCGACACCACCGAGTACGACCTCGGCTCGCGTCGCTACTTGCGCAATGGCGAACTGCTTACCGACGCCGATCTCGACTCCCTGCGTGAGCACGACGCTATTCTGCTCGGTGCCATCGGTGACCCGGCGAACGTACCTCCGGGTGTTCTCGAGCGCGGCCTGCTGCTGAAAATGCGCTTCGCGCTGGATCACCATGTCAACCTGCGTCCTTCCAAGCTCTTCCCGGGTGTCGAGTCACCGCTGAAGAACCCGGGCGAAATTGATTTCGTGGTCGTCCGCGAGGGAACCGAAGGTGCCTACACAGGTAACGGCGGTGCAATTCGCGTTGGCACGCCACACGAGGTTGCCAACGAGACCTCCGTCAATACCCGCTTCGGTGCTGAGCGCGTCGTCCGCTATGCCTTCGAGCTGGCTATGACCCGTCGTAAGAAGCTGACCCTTGTCCACAAGACCAATGTGTTGGTGCACGGTGGCGGTATGTGGCAGCGCACGGTCGATGAGGTCGCTAAGGAATACCCAGAGGTAGATGTCGATTACTCGCATATCGACGCTGCGACGATCTACCTCGTCACTAATCCTTCGCGTTTCGACGTCATCGTCACCGACAACCTCTTTGGCGACATCATTACTGATGAGGCTGGTGCAGTGTCGGGCGGTATCGGCCTGGCGGCGTCCGGCAACATTGACGCCTCCAATGCCAACCCGTCCATGTTCGAGCCCGTTCACGGCTCCGCGCCAGACATTGCTGGCAAGGGGATCGCGGACCCGACGGCAGCCATTCTGTCGGGTGCCATGATGCTGCGCCACCTGGGTCGTGAGGAAGACGCCCAGCGCATCGAGGCTGCTGTGGAAGCTGACATGGCTACTCGCGGTAGTGGCCCGATCAAGACCGCTGAGGTTGGCGACCGCATTGCTGCTGCTTTGAAGTAGCGCAGTAAAAAATAGGGGGGGGAGAGGGCTAGGCAATCACAGTTTTGCCATCGACGGTAGTGATGTGAGTCTTACCGTCGGCGGTGTGCTCGATGAAGTCCGACGCATGTCCGACCTGGCGAAGTACATCGATGATGGTGTCAAGGGGGTATGGGGATGAGCTTCCTGCGCCGTTATCGGAATCATCCCCTCCCAGTCCTGCCACTAGCGCATCCCTCGTAATCTCCGCATGTCCCAGGTGCTGAGCCGCCTCGTGGAAGACATGCACAATCACGCCTTCGATGCTGCCGCACCACCAACGGTCCTTATCGGTAGGAATAACAGCAGGAGCACCAGCGCGGTCCACGCCTTGCAACTCCACCAGCGCGGATTCAATGGCCGCGCGGTCACGGTGGTAAATCTCCAGCCCTTCCGAAACACTGCAATGAGCAGAAAACTCCCCATCGCGATCACGGACATAATCACGCCCAAGGCAGACGCGCTCGAGCCAGTACCTCGCGGATCCGGTCACATGTCGTAACAGCACGGCCAGGGAGTTAATGGCTGGGATGGGGAGGGTTGCGTTGAAGGTGTCGTCGTCAAGCGTCGCGACGAGTGCCGCGAGCTTGTCCATCCTGCCGAGGATGTGGGCGTCGAGCGGCCATTCGGGATTTATTGAAGCGCTGTGTGTGGAATTGGTCATAAGGTCGAGTATTCCCGCAAATCAGTCCTATTGGGAGCAAAAATAGGGGATAATTGACCCCATGACCGTCGAGCTTGCGGAAATCGCAGACTTCCTCAGCCATACTCGCCCCTTTTCGGACCTCAACGATGAAGAGCGCGCGACTATCCCACCGCTTTTGACCATGCGCTATGCCCGTCGTGGAACGGAGATTATCCGGGCGGGTGCGGATAACAACAGCTGTTTCATTATTCGCTCCGGCATGGTGGATCTCTTTGACCCAGCTGGCACGCTGTTGGACAGGCGAGATGTGGGAGATCATTTCGGCTATTCGACGCTGCTGAGCAGTGACCCTTCGCTATACACGATGACGGCAGTGGAGGACTGCGTATTCCTAGTGATCTCCAAGGAGGTTTTTGACCAGCTCAATGAGCAGTTCGTAGAGGTCCGGCGCTATTACGGCGGTGAGAACGCGCGCATTCGCGCAGTGGCATCGAAGCTGCGGAGTACTGCGGCATCGGAGTCATTGCGCACACGGGTTGCGGATCTGATGGAAACATCGCTGGTGACCTGCAGTGCTGATGCGACAGTACAAGAGGCGGCGCAGATTATGACGGAGCGGAATGTCTCCAGTTTGCTCGTAATGGAGTCTGCAGGCGCCAACCAGAGCCCGCTCGTCGGCATCATCACTGACCGTGACCTCCGTCGTCGAGTGCTGGCAGAGGCGAAGCCCGCGGCGACGCTTGTAAGCGAAGTGATGACCGGGAACCCGGAAACCATCAGTCCCGACCTGCTGGTTTTTGAGGCCATGCTGCTGATGGCTGAGCGCGGTTACCATCATCTGCCGGTGCACGACGGGACGAGAGTGGTCGGCATGATTGTCATTGGTGACCTGCTGCGCAGTCTGCACACCGATCCCGTGTACGCGACGGCGACGCTGGCGCGGAAGAGCGATATCTCGGAGATTGCGGAGATTGCTCAGAACGCGCGGCGGATTGTCGGCCGGTTTATTGACCGAGGTGATTCGGGGGAGGAGGTCGCCAAGCTGCTGACTGCCGTGGCCGATGCTGTCACCCGACGCCTGGTTGCGCTGGCGGAGGAAAAGCTTGGGCCGCCACCAGTCAGCTACGCCTTTGCGGTACTGGGTTCGCATGGGCGCGGGGAGATGGGGCTCGCGTCCGATCAGGACAATGCGCTTGTTCTCGCCGACGACTACGACGCCGACGCTCATGCTGACTATTTCGCCGCGCTTAGCGACGAGATTTGCACCAACCTCGACCGAGTCGGTTATCCGCTCTGTCCAGGGGACATGATGGCCAGCAATCCTGCGTGGAGGATGACCAAGTCGCAGTGGCTGCGCACGTTCCACGGGTGGATTACGGCACCGGAGGCAGAGGCCCTGTTACATGCACAGACCTTCTTCGACATGCGTGGGGTAGCGGGCGACGTGCAACTGGTAGAGAGCCTTCGTGCGGCCTACCTGCCGCTGGCTCAGGGGTCGCAGCGCCTGCATGCGCACTTGGCCAAGCTCGCGGCCTGGCGGGAGCCGCCGCTCGGCTTCTTCCGGGGCCTAGTGCTGGAAAAGGGCGGCGATCACGCAGAGACCCTGGACATCAAAAAGGGGGGAACTGCTGCTGTGGTGCAGATGGCGCGTCTATTTACTGTGGCGGCCGGCCTGCCACAGCTGTCGACGCGTGAACGCTTGGCGGCGAGTGCGGGTGCCGGAAGCGTGAGCCGTCAGGGTGCGCAGGATCTGGCGGATGCGTTCGAGTTCCTGTGCACGGTGCAGCTTCATCACCAGCAGGCCCAGTTCAACGCTGGCGAGCAGCCGAATAACCACATCTACCCGAAGCGTCTCTCCAGCCTGGAACGCGAGCACCTGCGCGATGCGTTTGGTGTTATCCGCAAGTTGCAGCAGAGCCTCGGGGCGAAGTATCCCATCCGGGCGATGTCGTGAGCGCGCAATGTTGAAGTTTTTCAAACCCCGCAAGAAACTCTTGGACGCACCTATCCGCGACAATGCTTGGCTCGCGGTCGATGTGGAAACCACCGGTCTGGATCCCTCCAAAGATCAGTTGCTTTCCATCGGTTGGGTTGCCGTCGAAGGCCGCGACATCGTGCTGGAAGAGTCGGGTCACCTTCTCATTCGCCCAGAGCGCGAGGAGGTGAGCGTCGGCGAGTCGGCGACGGTGCATGGGCTTACCGACGACATGGTCGCAACCGGGGTAGAGGCAGAGGTGGCCGTCGGCAAGCTGTTAGAAGCTCTACGGGGACGGAAGCTGCTGGCGCACTACGCGCGGATGGAAGTTGGTTTCCTAGATCCGTTGTGCCGGAAGTACTTCGATGCGCGTTTTGATGTGCCGGTGGCGGACACTATGACACGTGAGTACGACGCGATTCTGCGGGCCAACCGTGAGCCGGTCCGTGATGAGCTGCGGTTGTGGTCACTGTGCGACAAGTACGGCATTCCCCGTTTTAAGGCCCATCACGCGTTCAACGATGCGTTGGCCTGTGCGCTGGTGTGGCTTGCGCAGGAATCCCGCGGAGTTTAGAGCGCAGAGTATAGAGAGTGGGGGTCGTTGCATAATTATCGCAATGTGACGTGTACCCTATTTTTATGCGTATTGCTCGAATCGCCCACCCAGAGGGCATGTGCTTCGCGCTCGTTGAGGGCGAAGGCAGTGAAGTTACTTTGCACGAAATCGAAGGGCACCCTTTCGGTCAGCTGAATAAGACTGGCCGTTCCTGGCCGCTTGCCGACGTACGTCTGCTCGCCCCAATGCTGCCGTCGAAGGTCATCGCTATTGGTCGTAACTACGCTGACCACGTCGCCGAGGTGTTCAAGAAGTCGGCAGAATCGCTGCCGCCGACGATGTTCATTAAGCCGCCGACGGCCGTCATTGGCCCGGAAGCGCCGATTCGCATTCCGGATTTCGCCACCAACGTCGAGTTTGAGGGCGAGCTGGCACTGGTTATTGGTAAGCCGTGCAAGAACGTCAAGAAGGAAAACGCTCACGATGTGATCTTCGGATACACCATCGTCAATGATGTTTCTTCCCGTGACCTGCAGTTTGCCGATGGTCAGTGGGCGCGCGCAAAGGGCATCGATACCTTCTGCCCGCTGGGCCCGTGGATCCAGACGGAGCTGGACTACAACGAGCTTCCAATCAAGGCGCACCTGACTCACGAGGGTGTTACCGAGACTAAGCAGGACTCCAACTCCAACCAGATGATTATGTCCATCCCGGAGGTCATCGAGTTCATCACCGCCTCGATTACGCTGCTGCCGGGTGACGTCATCTGCACCGGCTCCCCGGCCGGTACCGCTGCGATGTTCCCGGGCGACCGCATCGAAATCGAGATTCCGGGTATTGGCAAGCTGGCCAACCCGGTGGAGCGGGCTTAAGCCGCTAGGGGCTTAAGCGCCCTTAACTCCAAAAGCGCGGAGCACAGTGCCCATTTTGGCGCTGGTTTCCGTGACTTCTTCTTCTGGGGCGGAGTGCGACACAATGCCGCCTCCGGCCCATAGTCGTGCCACGGACCCCTCAGTGTCGATTTCGGCACAGCGAATGGAGACCACGAACTCACCATCGCCATTCTCATCGCACCAGCCGACAGCGCCGGAGTAGAAGCCGCGGTCAGTCTCTACGGCCTGAATGACGCCGAAGGCGGATTCCGTCGGCGTGCCACAAATGGCTGGTGTTGGGTGCACCACCAGTGCCAAATCCAGCGCGGACAGCGACGGATCCTTCAATCGACCGCGGATATGCGTGGCCAAGTGCCACATCTCGGCAGTGCTCATCAGCTCGGGGCTGTCCGGAACATCCAGCGAACTGCACAGCGGCGCCAGGTTGTCGGCGATGTCATCGACAACGAAGGCGTGTTCATCCAGGTTCTTGCGCGAGTCCGCTAAACGACGAGCCGACGCCCGGTCCACCTCTTCATTCCGGGATCTCGGCAGCGACCCGGCCAAGGGAAATGCCTCAACGATGTCACCCGTACGGCGGACCAGCATCTCCGGGGAGGAACCGATGAGCAACTTGCCCTCATAATCGGAACCGGCGGGAGAGAGATCCACGACAAAGCCATCGCGGTTGGGGGATCCGTCGATAAGCCGCGATGCGAGTAGGAGCGGGTCAATCGGGGGATCGATTTCGAGTTCCACAGCGCGCGCGAGCACGACCTTTTCCAGCGCCGAGTACTCGATGGTGCGGATTGCTGCGGCGATGCGCTCAGCGTGCTCATCGAGCGGGGGATCGTAAGCGACGATGCTGGCGTGAGGCTTGGGTGCGTTCCAGCGGTAGTGCGCGGGTGGCTCCAGCGGCTGCGAGGAGCGGATGACTTCCCGGGGAACGGTCAGGGCGGCGGGCTTGTCCAAGTCGAAGGGCAGGGCGCCGACCACCATTTTGTGAATGCCCGAGTGCAGTCCCTCGGCTGCGAGCCAGGGGTCGGAAATCTGCTCTTCAATACCTTGCGTGCGGATGGAGCCGTGCGCACGGGAGAGCAAAAAATCAGGAGCGGTGGTTGGGCGGGACGTGTCCCAGCGCGTCGAACGTTTCGGAGTCGCTGCAGGCTCGTTCGACGGGTGAGACTTTTCCTGCTGCTCTTCTTCGTTTCCGCCGCCCAGAGAGGGGTGGTTTTCCATGGACATAGCCCTAACCCGCCTCCTCAATCTAAACCCAGTTGTGCTCCAGTTTAAGGGGCAGGCTAACCCCTGCCCAAAAAGGGCATACCCGCAGCGGTAATCGTAAGCTGATCGATGACGGCACCTGCCGGCAGATTCGCGGCGTAGAGGAAAGTTTCCGCAGCCTGCTTGGCATCGAACATCGGCTCGCTGCCTGTGAACGTCCCCAACAGGTCAGTCTGCGCATTGCCAATATCAATGCGCGTTGCCGTGATGCCATACTCGCGTCCGTCGAGGGCAAGCACGTGGGTCATTCCGGCAAGCGCGCTTTTCGACGTCGCGTACGCCGCCGTGTGTGCTCTCGGCACCTGCGCTGCGATAGAACAATTGACCAGGATTCGGCCGCCCGCTTGCTCTGTCTTCCCCTCGCACCCCGCCTTCATCCGCGAAAAAGCCTCGCGTGCACACGGGTACGAGCCGACCACATTCGTATCGATGACCGCCCGGAAGTCTTCAATGCCGGTCTCTCCGAACTCCGCGGGCGTGCCGGGCAGCCCCGCATTGAGCACTGCAACATCGATGGTTCCCGTAGCCACCTGCGCGTTCTCAAACATCGCACGGACCTGTTCGGGGTCGGTGATGTCACACCTGGAGTAGGTGATGTTGTCCGCTTCGGCGGCAACAGTCTCGAGCGCGTCGATACGCCTGCCGCAGATATGCACGTGCCAGCCATCGGCGGCGAAAGCCAGAGCAATTTCGCGACCAATGCCCGCGCCGCCACCAGTTACTACTACCGTTTTGGTCATGAGCACCATTATTAACTGTTCTACGGCCTACGCACACATGTCCCCGCACGATGCTGTCAACGCCGCGCGTGACGACGGCTACGCGGCCGTGGAATTCTGGTGGCCATTTGACCTCGCAGTGCCCGCACCCGATGAGGTTTCCGCCTTTTGTGACCTCTTTGACGACAGCCTTGGTCTTTATGCCATGAACCTGTGGGGAGGGGACATGACAGCGGGGCAGCGAGGAGTGCTCGATACAGACGGGCTGCCCACGGGGCACCTGGAAGCAGTGAGCCAGATCGCGCGAGCCACGGGGCTGAAATGCTCTAACGTGCTGCTGGGGCGGTCTGGGGAACTGGCGGACCTGCAAGTGCACCGACTGACTGAGATCACTGCCCAGCTGGAGCTCAGCGGTGTCCGCGCGTTGATTGAGCCGCTGTCCGGGATGGACGATTATCCCATTACAGATCCGTGGCAAGCCGAGGAGTTAGCTCAACAGACTGGTGCTGGTGTGCTCGCGGACTTTTACCATTTTGCAGCTAATGGCGTCGACGTGGATGCTTGGCTCACTGAGGTGGAGACTGGAAGAGTGAGCCTGCCGGCGCACGTCCAGATTGCCGATTTCCCAGGCCGCGGCGCGCCGGGCACCGGTGAGGCACCACTGCGCAGCTGGGTTGAGCGGCTGCGCGCCGCCGGATACGCCGGCGAAGTGGCCGGGGAGTGGGCTCTGTAACCCTATGCAAACCCTATGCATGCCTGCAGGTGGGAGGGCGGGTATCGTGGGAAAGCATGTCAGATGTTCGCGTACGCTTTTGCCCGTCGCCAACCGGTACCCCGCACGTTGGCCTCATCCGCACCGCCCTGTTCAACTGGGCATATGCCCGTCACACTGGTGGCAAGCTGGTCTTCCGCATCGAAGATACCGATGCCGCTCGCGACTCCGAAGAGTCTTATCAGGCAATCATCGAGGCCCTGAATTGGCTCGGTATTGACTGGGACGAGGGCATCGATGTCGGCGGTCCGCACGGCCCGTACCGCCAGTCGCAGCGCAAGGACATCTACGCCGATGTATTGCAGCGCCTCATTGACGCCGGTGAAGCGTACGAGGCCTTTTCCACCGCTGAAGAGGTTGAGGAGCGCCACAAGGCCGCCGGCCGTGACCCGAAGCTGGGCTACGACAACTATGACCGCAACCTCACCGAGGAGCAGAAGGAAGCCTTCCGTGCAGAGGGGCGCAATCCGGTGATTCGCCTGCGTATGCCGGACGAGGACATTGTCTTCGATGACCTCGTTCGCGGTCGTATCGAGTTCAAGGCCGGCCTGGTTCCGGACTTCGTTATTGCCCGCTCCAACGGTGAACCGCTCTACACCCTGGTTAACCCGGTTGATGACGCTCTGATGGAGATCACTCACGTCCTGCGTGGTGAGGATCTGCTGCCATCGACCCCGCGCCAGATCGCTCTCTACGAGTCGCTGAAGCGCATCGGTGTCGCCAAGTTCACCCCGGAGTTCGGTCACCTGCCGTTCGTTATGGGCGAGGGTAATAAGAAGCTGTCCAAGCGTGACCCGCAGTCCAATCTCTTCATCCACCGCGATAACGGTTTCATCCGCGAGGGTCTGCTGAACTACCTGGCACTGCTGGGGTGGTCTATGGACGGCGACCAGGACATCTTCACGATGGACGAGATGGTTAAGGCCTTCGATATCCACGATGTGCTGTCCAACCCGGCTCGCTTCGATCAGAAGAAGGCCGACGCTATCAACGCGGACCACATCCGCATGCTCGATCCGAAGGACTTCGAGCAGCGTCTGCGCACGTACCTGGAAAGCCACTTTGACTTCCCGGCCGACTACCCGGCGGATAAGTTCGCTTTCCTGGCAACGCTGCTGCAGACCCGTGTGAAGACGCTTTCCGACGCCTGGGACCTCTCGAAGTTCCTGGTTGTGGAAGAGGACGAGTTCACCTTCGATGAGCGCTCGGCACGCCGTAACTTCAAGGAAGACGCCGTCGCTGTCCTGGAGGCCTCCATTGCAGCTGTGGAGCCGCTCAGCGAAGAGGACTTCGTCACCGAGAAGCTTGAAACTGCACTTCAGAAGGCCCTCATCGAGGACCTGGAGCTGAAGCCACGCAAGGCTTTTGGCCCGGTGCGCGTGGCCGTGACTGGTGCGCAGGTATCGCCGCCGCTGTTCGAGTCCATGGAGCTGCTTGGTCGCAGCCGCAGCCTGGGCCGACTGCGCAAGGCGCTCGAGGTCACTCCTTTTACTGCTGCTCAGTAAAGAGCGCGAGCTGGGCTGAGCGAAGCAGGTTCGTGTAAGAGCCCGCTTCCTTGCCCACCTTCTGCGGGTCGCGGTTCAGCATATTCATGGAGGTTTCGCGGTAATCCTTGACCAGCGACCCCATGTGGTTGTTGAAGAAATCGTGCCAGTCGGTTCCCCAGTGGACCGTGCCGTCCTCGTTTCGCTTGAGCAGTGCGGCAAAGGCGTACACGAGCGGGTAGATGAACCCGTCCGGAATCGCGTAGCCGATGGGCTGGCGGTAGAACTTCGAGTACTTCTGTGGAGTCTTGCCGGTCCGCGGATTCTTCTTATTGGCCTTGTCAACAGCATCAATGCCGCCGAATTTACCGCCGCTCTTGTTGTAGAGATCGGGTAGCTCTGCGTTGATGCGCTCGAAAATATCGATGAAGTCACGCGTGAGGTTCAATGCGCTGCGGACCTTCTCGTTGTAGAGAACGACCTCTTCGGTGCGCTCATTGATGCTTTCAGTGCTGGGCTTAGTGACCTCCGGTGAGCTCATGACATCCTCGAAGCGGTCAAGCAGCTTGGCCTTGCCGGAGTAGAGGCTGGTGGGGGTCGGTGCTTCAATCTGCTTCCCGTCGGCATCCTTCGGCAGGTCAATACAAGACAGCGGAATCCACGCCATAGCGATGACATCGCCCACCTTTAGTCGACCAGTATCGTTGGTGCGCCACTGCACGTTGTCGCTAATTCCCTGAGGCAGGGCATGCTTCAGATCGTCAAAGTAGCCGGCGCGATTGAGCTTTGCTTCCGCCTTGAGCTCCGCATTGTTGTTGCGGGCGGCACAGATATCGAGCAGTGCATCGGAGAAGTCCTGCACAGTGTCCTCGTCCCGAGCGCCGGGCACGAGTACCTCTACCGGAACACGGGCATCGAGCTCGGTGAGGCTTTCGTCGGCAAGCAATTCCTCAATTTCTTCCGTACGCTCCGACCAGACCTCCTTCATTTCGGACCACGTCTTGATTTTGCGGCTAGGTGGTGGAGTGAGCTTGCCCAGAACGAACAGTGCGATAGCCAGCGAGTTGTGACCGCCGTCGAGGATGCCTTCGATGCGACGGTTGCTGAAGGTGAAGCGGTAGAGATTGTCTTCACTGGTGAACTGAGTGGAGGCCAGGAGCACACCCTTGGATTTGTAGGCGAAGAGCTCCGGTGTGGTGTCGATGGTTTCCATGATGGCATCGGTGATGCGGCCGGTGCGGGACACGCGTGGGTTGGCGTCGAGGTTAAGGGCCGAGATGATTTTCGCGAACTGACGGATAGTGACAGTGCCGATGACACGACCGATGGTGCCGTTCATTTGCTCCGTGATGTCGGAGAACTCCAGCTCGAGCGTGATGGGGGCGGTTGTTGCCGTCGTTGTTGGGGAAGTCATGGTGCCTGCCTTTCAGGTCTGGTTTTTGGTGTGTGTCGGCTGTTTGCCAGCCGCTTCACCACGAAGTGTCTCCTGAAGGGCGGATCAGCTTTGAGCTGCGATCGAATGGGCTTTCGATCTGGGACTGCGTTAGTTATATGCACTGCATTAGTTATGCGCACTGCTGAGGTGGGCTGTGGGGAACTCGCGAATTTAAACGAGCCTTTGACCAGGTGATTTGCTCTTGTTAGCGCGAATTGGCTATATTATTCCTCGTTGCGTTCAGCAGCGATGGCCTATGGTGTAATTGGCAACACTACGGTTTCTGGTACCGTC